>CAUZRT010000243.1:0-5280 GCA_963582235.1 Lentisphaeria bacterium | reverse complement strand
GCAGGAGCACGCGTCGATCGTTTCGATTCTCCTCAGCAATGCAGGCACGCACGGTTCGTCCCAGATGCCGCCATTCTTCGGACTGCGGATACTCGATCTCACCGTTCGGGAAGAGGAGCGATGCAATCGACGGATCATCGCCCATGTCTACGGGCCCCGTGGGGTCGCCGTTCCCATTCGCCAACAGGCGCGGCCGATTATTTTTTCTGTCATTCCTGTTCATGTTTAACCCCTGTCCGCCAGTTCCTCGTGATGCCGTAGGCGGGATCGCAGCTTTTGTACGGCCTGATGAAGTGACGCCTTAATTGTTCCAACGGAACACTGTTGAACATCCGATATTTCCTTCAGTGACAAACCTCCGATGTACTTCAGAAGAAAGGCCTGCTGCATGCGCTCCGGCAACTCAGTAACGAGTCGTTCCACAAGGGCCGCCGTTTCCCGCCGCTGCAGCTGCTGGCTCGGCGATTCCTGTGTCAGTGTCACCTGGCATTCGATATCGTCCGGACAATTCAGCGCCTCGAACGATATGATCGTTTCGCGTCGCCGCCGATGGTGATCGATGCAGGCATTGGTAATCACTCGGTAAAGCCAGGTGCAGACCCGACACGAAAAATTCCATCGCGGCAGAGCCTTATAGAGTTTGATGAAACCCTCCTGAACGACATCAAAGGCCAGTTCCCGATCGCGCAGCCAGCGATATGCGAGCCCGTATGCGCCGTTCTTCGTCCGTTCGACGAGCTCGTCGAACGCGTCATCGTCCCCGGATTGGCTTCGGCGAATCAGCTCGTCCTCGATTTTCCGATTGTCGATGACGTCACCGGTTTCCACTTGCGTTTCTCCGTTACCGTAATGGTGTGACTCGGAAATCGGCTGCATCAATCTCGTCGAATCGCTGTACGGATATGCCGGTCGCATTGTTTGGGTTCGTCGCATTAAGATACCACACATTGGCGTAAATCGGTTACACCAAAGGCCTGAGCGCAGTTAGGTGTCCGGCGCCAGGTTTGTTGGCGAGAGATAGTCGCCCAACCCATCGGTGACGGCGGCGACGATGCAAATGAGATCGCCGCCGTCGCGAACATGAAAGTCGACATACACGTTGGAAATCGGCGCACCGGCCGTATCGACGACCGTCCCGGCAATTGCGACAACTGTTCCGACGCCCAGAAAAATTCGCAGTCCCATAATGCGTAATGTGATGCATGTGTGCGGATCTGTGAAGCTCATCAAGTATGCACGGTAACGAGTCGTTTGGCTCGCGCCTTACTCCCCCGGGTCGGAAGGGACATCACCCGGGCCCGGCCGTAGCGGGCGATCGGAACCGCCGCGCGGGGGCCGTTGCCGGAAACGGAAATCACGCTCATGCTGATTCGGTCGATGAATACGATTCTTGAGAATCCGGATGCTGTCCCGCAACTGCTGCGCGGCCGGGTTGTCGGCGATCAATTCACGGCGCAGCTCTTGCAACTGCTGCATTTCCTCCGGCGTCTTATCCTGCTTTTCGAGCAGCGTGGCGAATTCCGACGAGTCCTCGGCAAGGAGCTCGTTGACATTGCGTCGGAGCCCGCGAATGGCGCCGACATCACCTTTGACACGCCTCAATCCGGGATGACGGTGCGGACGAATGTCGGGGTTTTCCTCATGAAATATCCGGTTGAGTTCCCGGATCTCATCGACGATCGCCTGTGCATCCTCGGATTCCAGAATCAGCCCACGCCGCTGTTGCATGAGCTCATGCCGGACCTCGGGTGTCTTGTCCTCCTTGTCCACAAGTTCGGCGTACCGATCATTCTCCGCCTTGAGGATCCCGTTGATCTGATCGTGTTTATCTTTCAGCGCTTCATGATGCTCCTTGAGCGTTGCGTGGTCTTCATCTGACAATGACGGGCGCCCCGGGCGTGGCGGTCGATGGGGACCGAAGCCGAGATGACCGTACTCATCGCGAAACGATTCACGGAAGTCACGAATCTCGTCCGTTACGGCTTGCGCTTCGTCAGACGATTCACCGAGCTCACGCCGCAGCTCGAAAAGCTGCCGCATCTCCTCAAAGCTCTTGTCTTCCTTGTCGAGCAACTCGGCGAACTCTTCGCTTTCCTCGCGGAGAATCCCATTGATCTGGTCCTCGAACTCCCGAATGGTTTGTCGAAATTCGCGGCGCAGCTGCCGTCGCGTCGACCGATCGACGTCGCCATCGCCGTCACGCGGCGCGACGTCCGGGCGGGGATCTTGTCCGGCAGCCGAAAGTCCGATCACAAGAATTGTCATTGCCAATGTTCGAGCGAGCCGGTTCATTTGTTGCCTCCTCTGTTCTGTTGTTGGTAAATGATTACCGCGGCTTCTGAAGGGTTATACGCGCGAATACCGAAAAGGTTTATTACGAAGGCTCCGACAAAAAGCGAGTTCAGGTTTTCCGCCACAGGCGGACCAAGTCGAATGACATGGCGGGTTTCGGCACTGGACCTCGATTGCCATCGTTCAAACTGCGAGAAACATATCGTCCTCGTCCTCCGTTCTCGTCCTCGAAACCGCCGTGCAATCGAGGACGAGAACGATTAAGTTTCAGGAGAGTCCGCAATCCGCATTGCCGAAATCCCCCCGACTTCGCCACGTCAGCCGACGGACTTCGTCGGGCTATCGCAAATCCGCAATCCGAAATCCCCAATCCCTATTTTTCTTCGCCTTTCTACTTGTCGTCCTGACCCCAGTGGAGAATAACGTCGGAATGTTCCTTGACGGTTTCGAAAAGAGTGTTCGGCAGCTTGCCGGCGCGTTCTGCGATTTCGTCCTGGGGAATGAAATTTGCCTCGCGGTGCCGCAGGAGGAAGAGGTTGTAGATCGACTGCGAATTGTGAATGTTAAAATTGCGGATGAGCACCGAGCCGTACGGAATAAATTCGACGAGTTGTCGCATGATGTCGAGGTCGGCATTGCGGTCGCCGTCGTAGTCAACGAAGAACTGGGGTGTGCCGAGGCAGGTGGCGATGCCAATCACGAACGGCAGCTGCCGCCCGCCGTAGCCGAGATCGGTCTTTATGGCGTACACCGTGTAGGTCTTGGTAAACATGGAACGAATGCCGACCGCGGAGCGAAGAAGCGTGACGTCCGATTCAAACGTAAAAACGCCGCTCTCGATATCCGCGACGTTGATCCGGGCTAGCGCTTCGACGTCGGCCGGCGCCATCTTGATGCCGGTATTGATGGCCGCACTCTGAACGATTTCCTGCCGGGCAACCGCAAGTTCCGCCGTTATCCCGGAGATCTCAGCCTTCAGTCCGGTTAGCGTTTCGGCGAGCTTTTCGTTCCCGTCCTTCAATTCCTCGAGGCGGTAGGAGAGCGAACGCGCGTCGGACTGCAGGAGTGCCACCTGATTGTGCAGTTGTCGCATCCTAAACAACCCGGTTGCAGTCAGGACAATCAGAACCAGCAGGAGAATCAACGCAAACGATTGAGCTTTCATTGGGGTTCCTCAGTTTGGACTGTGGGCCTGAGCCAATGCGGCTTTGTCGGGTGCTGCCGTACGGCTGGATTTCTGTCACACATAGGCCGCCCGCACAGCGCGCGGTTCAGTTGCGCCCGAAAAACTTGGATTGGATATTTAGGTTTCTGGATTGAGGGGACCGATTGATTGCAGTCATCGCCCTGGAGGACGCTCGCCCTCCAAGCAGCGTCCGGTCCTACCGTACGGTAGGATTTCAATTCGTAATAATCCATCATCCGTCGGCTGCCGGAAACGGATCGCAGCAAGATTCGGTCTGAAGTTTAACAAGTACCCACGCGATCCGGCCGTCTCTGTCGTTATGCCGACACCTCGTAGCAATCCACCTCAGTCCGCCTATATTTTGCGCGTCAGATCAGTTACCCACAACCCCCCAAAGCAGGTAAATATTTTTGCGGCACTTCAGTGCCGTCGAAAAGATTTACTATGAGAGCACTTTTGCAGAGGGTCCAATCCGGATCCGTGTCGGTCGGTGGGGAGACAGTGGCATCGATCCGCCAGGGTCTGGTGATTCTTCTGGGCGTCGGCGACGGGGATACACCGAACGATGCGGACTATCTGGCCGTGAAATGCGCAAACCTGAGAATCTTCACTGATGCCGAGGACAAGTTCAATCTTTCGGCTTTGGACGTGGGAGCGGAGATTCTCGTGATATCGCAGTTTACGCTGTATGCGGATTGCCGTAAAGGGCGGCGGCCGAGTTTCATCGAGGCAGCGGATCCCGCGGTTTCCGAACCCCTGTATGAATATTTTGTGGAACAGGTCGAGAAAACCGGATTGCGGACAGCAACGGGCCGCTTCGGCGCCGACATGCTGGTGGCAATCAATAATGACGGCCCCGTCACGGTGATGGTGGAGAGCAAACAGAAATAGACGCGGACCGTCTACTTCTTTACGAAGTCAACTTTGTAATGGATGGTCTTGCCGGAAAAATCCAGTCTTTTGATCAGCCCGGGCTGCGGCTGGCTTGGCGACAAAAGCATGAATCCTCGATTGTCGAGATGATTCACCAAGCCCGGGAGATCGCGGTCATCGACTCTGAGATCAAGCTGGTAACTAACGGAACGTCGCGAAATCATTTTGTCAATTACCTGTACATCCTCCTTATCCAGAAACATCGTCAGCACGCGCAACGGCTCTGTCGTATCCTGGACCACCCAGACGTGATGGACGTGACTTTCGACTTCACGATTCTGCTGATTAACGTCGCTTGTCCATTCTTGCATGTCCTCTTCATCGTTCTCCTCTCTGCGGCTTTTTAATGCGACGTTGAATTCACGCAGCCCTGTAAGGTGAATGGCATTGCGATTTATCACCTCGGATCCAGCCAGGCCGACAGCCGGTGTGATAAGCGATTCCCCTGAATCTAACTCCGAACTATTATTAACAACACGTGGACCCGTCGGCTCCGGCGTCGACTCGGCGTCGGCTGACGCCACACCCCCTTCGACATTCAGGCGGCGGACAATGCCGCCGGCGGTTGCAGGCGCCGACTCGACCGCCGTTGCCGGGGTGTCCGGGGCCGCTTTTGCAGCGTCTATCGGCGACACGTCTGCCAGCTTCAAGCCGTCTGTTTCACCGGCCTGTTGCAGAACCAGGACGAGGCCGGCCAGGAAGACGACACCGGCAGCGACGCCAATTTTGATGTAAAACTGGATGATCGCCGGTTTCCGGCGGATGCCCGCGGCCACTCGGCGGCCGATGCGCACACGGCGCTCAGGATCGTCGCCGATTCCAGCCACTATGGCCGTATCGATGGCTTCGTAGGTTTGCATGACGGAGCG
>CAUZRT010000242.1:0-5286 GCA_963582235.1 Lentisphaeria bacterium | reverse complement strand
CTGGACAGTGACAGTTTCGCCTGTGGCGACCTCGGCAGCAATACCGTCAGCCTGACGGTCACGGATACCGGCGGTCTGTCGGACACCTGCTCGGCGACCGTGACGGTCGAGGACCCGACCGGTAGTTGTTCGGGGGCGTGTATACCCTGTGATAATGCTATCACTGATGACATCATTACTGATATCTGCGCCGACGCCGGCGGCTCGACGTCTGTCGAGGAAGTGATGGCGATCGCCGAGGCGATTGCGCAGAGTGCGCTGGAGGGCCTGCAGATTTGCGGGGGCACCGAGGCATGTATCCAGCAGATCCTCGATGACCTACAGGCATTGATCGATCAGCTGAACACGCCGTAGGGCCACTCGCCGCCGGATGCCGGCAAGGTCGAGAAGGCGCTTGATGATGCGATTTCTGCGCGCGCAAACGCCGTGTTGAAGGACATCATCAAGAAGCTGAAAGCCATACGGCGGAATCTGTTATAGGGACGACAACAGCTGACGCGACAACGGCTCGCGACGTTAGCGGCTACTGATGAAACCGGAGGTTTCCGAAAGGATTCCCCCGGTTTTTTTGTCAGAAAAATTTTGGATTGCCGCTGACAATGCCGGTAGATGGCGGGTCAGATATTTATAATAATCTCAACGGTTTGACAGGGGCTGGACTGTCAACGGAGCAGGCCGATGGGATGCAATCCATTGCGGCTGCCGGTCTTGACGCCCTTGCGCAGCCGAAGCCGCGAGCCGACCGCGACGCCATCGGCATGAACCGCATCGTCGAACCGCGAATACAGCCGCCGGTTATTGACCTTGGGGTTGCGCTCATTGAAGTAGTAATCCAACTCCGCATCTCCCATCCAAACGAGCGCCTTGTCGTTTGCCAGGGTGTGACGCTGCCGAGACAACTTCGAGCGGAACCCGTCGTATATACCGTTGAGAAATGACAGGCGTTGCCGGCCGACGCGCCGGGATCCGTTGGCTTGTTTGTAGCGCCGCCATTCGATTTCGCCTTGGTGCAGCAGAAAATAGAAGGCGTATTCCGCCATCTCGAGATTATCCGGTGTTCC
This sequence comes from Lentisphaeria bacterium, assembly GCA_963582235.1. Taxonomy (GTDB): domain Bacteria; phylum Verrucomicrobiota; class Lentisphaeria; order JABSQK01; family CAJWLW01; genus CAUZRT01. The sequence goes on along the minus strand of CAUZRT010000242.1, from coordinate 4,225 downwards.
GTAGATCTCCAATTGTCGCATTGGGCCGAGCGCAAATTCGTCATGTTCGCCGAAATGGCAGCGGCAAATGTACTGCACGAAGTAATAGTCCTGTACAATATTGGCGATCGCCCAATAGAATGAGGGGATGCGTTTGAACAACGGTCCGACTTTGCGAAAGCTGAAGCGCCGCGGCCCGGCGCCATTGACCTGTTCAATGTTGTATTTCAGACACAGTTCGTGCGCTTTCGCCAGCGCGCGTTCGGCCTCGTGGCGGTTGGGAGACTGCCCGAGAGCCAGCAGCTTTCGGATCTTCTCAGTGGTGCCGCGACCGGCAGTCGTGGCGCCGGTCCGTAAAGCAATTGTGGCGTCATGGGCGACGCCCAGCAGTCCGCAGGCCTTGCGAAAGGCCGGGCCGTGGGGTTGCTCGTTGCCGCGGCCGTACAGTTCGTGAACAACCTGATGCGCCATTTCGTGTTTCAGGACGGTGACGACATCGTCCCAATGGCGATGGTCGAGGAGTTGTGCCGAAAGTACGATGCGGCGGTCACGGGAATCCCATTTGCCGAGTGTCCGGTTCAATTCCGGATCGATACAGAAGCCGGGCGCCCTCAGTGAGTTGAGGCCTGGCGCGGCATCCCGGATGCGTTCATACTCTTCGATAACGGAAAGCAGCCAGCCGCGTTGAACATCGTCGTCAAACCATTGTGAACCCATAGGCGTTTGAATTTAGATCGTCGGTGGTATTTTTCAATACAGGATCGATCCCGAATGGTGCTGACTCGGTGGCATCAAAATTCAGGACATTTCTCATTTCAGTTCCGTATTCAGCATATACTGATTTTTTTCGTAATTTCCATTTTTTGATTGGCATTCGGGCATCATCGGTATAGTATAGATTTGGGTGTTCCAGCCTGCGTTGGTGGCGGCAGCCGGACAGCACAGTGATGGAACGCTGATCGCGTTTTAATTTCTTGGTCGGCGTTCGCTCGCTACTCAATCCTTCGTTGAATTTGTCTCCTCCCAACGGCATGAACCTGCGACCGCCGTCCGTCTCGGGCTCGCCTGTTTTTCTCGTCGATCGAACAAGATTTACCAAATCCCAAAGTGGAAATTTACGCGGACCGCCATCCCCTGCGCCCCGACCCGGCAGGGCCGGCGGCCTATAATTTCCCGAATACACGGCACCATTCATGTACTGGTATGCAAAACTGATTCTCGGCCTGATTGTAATCGCAATCGTCGGCATTCTGATCTTAATTTTCCACAGGCATATTCCGGGTCTGTCCTCGGGATCGAAGGCGGCGCAAGCCGGTGAGTCGGCAGCGGCAGAGATTATCGAGATTCCAAAAGCGATGGTCAGTATTGACGATGTCGTGAGTCATCCGGCCGTGACCGTTGACGGCGAGGAAGCCGCGGATGCGGCGGACGCCGATGCGACGAGTCCTGAACCACCGGGCGCCGACCCGGAACTGGATCGCAAACTGGCCATTGTCATTCGGCACCTGGCTGCGGAGGAATACACCAATGCCGGATTGCTGGCTGAGAAGATCGTTCGTGATCTCGGCGAATCTGCGGTGTTCAGCGCTGCTTGGAAGAAGGCCGTGCGTTCCCTGAGTGCCGCCAATACGGGGATATTGTTTTCGGACATACCGAATCCTGAGAAGGTAGCCTATACCGTTACCTCCGGCGACACGCTGGTCGGCATTGCCAAAAAGTTCAACACTACCGTCTCGCTGATTCAGAAGGCGAACGCCCTCGAGGAAACCAACGCCCTAATTTTCCCCAGGCAGACTCTTCATGTTTACGACGCGGCGTGGCGGATTCGGGTGAGCAAGCGCCACTTTCTCCTGCTGCTCATGGACGGTGACCGGCTGGTCAAAACCTACAACATCGGCATCGGCCGCCAGGACCGGACGCCTGACGGCGGTTTCAAGGTCATTATCAAGCAACGCGAGCCGGTCTGGTGGCGCGGCGGGCGTGCGATTCGCTTTGGCGCCCCGGACAACGTTCTGGGGACGCGCTGGCTGGGTTTGGAACCGGTGGGCGAAACGTCGTCATCGCTGACCGGCTACGGCATTCATGGCACCTGGGAGCCGGAGACCGTCGGCAGCGCGGTCAGCAAAGGCTGCATACGCATGCTGAACGCGGACGTCGAGGAGTTGTTCAACATCGTCCCGGTGGGCACGGCGGTCACGATCGATAATTGACGGGATTTCAACGGGAGATTTTATCATGGCCCGCAAAGTTGTATACGACTTCGAGCGACCATTGGTCGAACTGGAAGAAAAGCTGGAGGAGCTCAAGAAATTCAGTGCCGACAAACAGGTTGACGTCACCGACGGCATCGACGTACTGCAGAAGCGAATCGCGACAACGCGTAAGGACGTGTACACGAATCTGACGCCGTGGCAGCGGGTCCAGCTTGCCCGTCATCCAGACCGGCCGTACACGCTGGATTACCTGCAACGAATCTGTACGGACTTCATCGAGCTAAAGGGGGATCGCCGCTACGCCGACGATGAGGCGATGCTCGGCGGTTTCGCGAAGATTGACGGCCGTCCGGTGATGATCATCGGCCAACAGAAAGGCCGTAACCTGAAGGAGAATGTGCGTCGCAATTTCGGCTGTGTCCATCCCGAAGGCTATCGAAAAGCGTTACGTTTGATGAAACTGGCGGACAAGGCCGGCGTCCCGATAATCACCTTTATCGATACGCCCGGCGCCTATCCCGGAATCGCCTCGGAAGAGCGGCACATCGGCGAGGCGATCGCCGTCAATCTTCAGGAGATGTTCCGCCTCCGTGTCCCGATCGTCTCGATTGTCATCGGTGAAGGCGGCAGCGGCGGTGCTTTGGGAATCGGCATCGGCAACCGCCTACTGCTGATGGACAATGCCTATTACTCGGTGATCACACCGGAGGGTTGCGCCGCCATTCTGTGGAAGGACGATGCGGCCAAGGAACGCGCCGCGGAGGCGTTGAAACTGACGAGCTACGACCTCCTGAAAAACGGCATCATCGATGAAATAATTCCCGAGCCCGAGGGTGGCGCCCATCAGGACATGGATGCGGCCGCGGACCTTGTCAAGACGGCGATCCTCGAACAGTTGGACCAGCTCACCGGCAAAGATGCGGAGGTGCTGAAGACGGAACGGTACCGCAAGTTTCGCGAGATCGGCGTTTACTGCGAGAACGGCGAGACGGTCGGGAATCACAAGGGCTGAAAAAAACGCAGCCGGGCGCCTTTTTATTCAACCACTTCCTTTTGCATTGCGATGTCGGCAATGGTTGTCGCCAATTCGGAGAGGGCGGGTTTGCGATTGGCGGTTGTCAACTTCCACAAGTGGCCCCAGCCGGCGTCGTCGATCCGCTTTTCCATGATGGCCGAGCGCTCCTGCGAGGTAATCTGCCGCCGTATCTTCAGGCGCGCTTCCGGTTCGGCAATCCCCGATCGCTGCATCAGGCGCTGGAAACGAATCTCTTCCGGCGCATCGATCAGAAGGATGTTGTTGTTAACCAGATTCGTCCACTGGGCCTCAACGAGAATCGCCCCCTCGAGCACCATCACTCCGACAGGTAGCGAACGGGCCTCTTCATAGAGGCGCGCCAGCATCGGTTCTCGCATGATTTCGTTCAATTCGGCCAGCGCCGACGGGTTGGCGAATACGATCTTTCCCAAGAGCTTGCGATCGATGGCCCCGTCAGCATTCAGCAGGTGCGTGCCGAAGCGCTCGGCGATGCGCCGGCGCGTATGGACGAAAATATGCTCTTCGGTTGTTCCCAGGATATGATGACCAACGTCATCGAGACTGACGTACGTGGCCGTGATGGTAGCGGACAGCGCCTGCACCAGTCGTTCGGCGATATAGGACTTTCCCGTGGCAATGCCGCCGGCGATACCAATCGAATACTTGCCCAGGATGCGCTTCTCTAATTCTTCCTTCACCGGCAGCGGACAGTAGGCGCTCACATCGCCGCCTTCCCGGACGATGGCCTTGACAATCCCGGAGCTGATGTGCGACAGCTCCCGCCGTGTCGGGAAGAATACGGTATCGACGATCAGATGCTGGCTCTCGTTGACGGCGAACTGAACAAGTTCCCCTTCCAGGTCTGAATTATTGCGGACGCCGCGGACAATAACGTCGAAGCCGTTGCGATAGGCGTATTCGCCGAGCAGGCCGGAAAAGGTCACGCACTCGACGTTCGGGAGCTTCGCCAGGCAGCGTTTGGTGAGCACCAGGCGTT
>CAUZRT010000241.1:0-5288 GCA_963582235.1 Lentisphaeria bacterium | reverse complement strand
AATTACCGCGTCGACACAGTACAGGCGGCGGTGCTGCTGACGCGTCTGGAGGACCTGGAAAGTAACATCTCGAGACGACGGGAAATCGCATCCCGTTACAGTGAGCGCCTCGCGGCAGTCGTGGACGTGCCGCAGGAGACCGACGACGAGTGGGATTGCTACTACACGTATACCATTCAGGCGGACCGGCGCGACGAGCTCAAAGCGTTTCTGGCGGCGAGCGGTATCGAAACGAAAATACAACATCCTGTGCTGATGCCGCACCAGGCGCCGTATGTCGATTGTCCGCGGGCCCCAATTCCCACAGCGGAACGTCTCGTGCAGCGGATCCTCTGCATCCCGGCTAATGAGAAACTCGACCCCACGGATGTCGAATATGTGGCGGATTGCATCCTTGAATTCTATGGGTAATCCGAACTGGTGCGACGCGATTCGGCACAAGGCCGAGCGTTTTGCGAGTGCCGATTCGATGGAACGCGTGTGTATGCTGCGTCGGGTATTGTTCCGATACGGCATCGTGGCGCCTGTGGACGCCCTCCTTCTTCTTGCCGCTTTGCTGGTTGCCGGGATCCTGCTGCTTTTCCGGCCCGTGATTGCGGTAAGATTCGGACGACTCCCGTATGACCGGATCGGCCACCTCTCATCCAACACGGAGTGGTACCTGCGCCATCACCAACGGTGCCCCGGTCGGCGGCGGGAGTATCCACTGTTGGTTGCGGATCGGCCGGTTAACAGTCAGCTGGCAAACATGATTCGACGTCGCCTGCCGGTCGTCGAAAGCCGCGTCCTGTTGCGCGTGTACCGATTGCTCGAGCGGCACGTGCCGCATCTGTCGCTGTTAGTCAGATTCAACGAGGAGGGTTACGGGCGCTGGATGGAGTGGAATTTGGTCTCCCCGCAATTGCGATTCAGCACCCACGAAGAGCAGGCCGGCAACAAGTTGCTCGACACAATGGGTATTCCCGGGGGGGCATCATTTGTGTGTTTTCATGCGCGTGACGCGGCCTATCTAAATCAGGCGCACCCGTGGCGGACGCGGGAACAGTGGAGCTACCACGACTACCGTGACGCCGATATCAACAACTATCTAAGCGCGGCGGCGGCCCTCGCTCAGAATGGCGTCTGGGCGCTGCGAATGGGTGCTGTTGTCTCTCGTCCCATACACAGCCTGCACTCGCGAGTCATCGATTACGCCACGGATCATCGGTCAGACTTGGGTGATATCTATCTCGCGTCACACTGCAAGTTCTTTCTTAGCGGATCTGCCGGCATCGATCGGGTGGCAATGATTTTCAATGTCCCGATCGCCGCTGCAAACGGCGCCCCGGTCGGCTTTGTCGGCGGCTGGCGGCGGTCTGACATTTTCATCCCGAAGAAATACCGTGACGCGATGAGTAAGCAGCCGATCACCTTCCGTGAGATCATTGATATGGGCGCCGACCGCTGGCTGTCGTCAGAGAAGTTTAATGACGCCGGCATTGAACTAGTGGAAAACAGCGCCGACGAAATCCGGGCGCTGGCCCTGGAAATGAACGCCCGGATCGATGGAACATGGACACCTGAAGACGACGATGAGGAATTGCAGCAGGTGTATCGGTCGATGTTTCCGCCAGATCATCCGGCGACCGATTATCCATCGCGCGCGGGTGCCGAGTTTCTCCGAAAAAATCGTACCCTGTTCGAGTAACGGGCGTTTCCCTCCGTACCGACTTGTGCGCGGAACCACCGGCGTCGAACCGCGCCGCCGCTTTCAGGAATCCTGAGTCGCAAATGGCCGCACAAAGCAAACATGAGCCGATTCGAAGATTAGTCCGGACCCACCTCGGGCAGACAGTGATCGGTGTCATTGTTGTGACGATTTCGAGTTTTGTCGAGGTCGTCACCATTGTCGGTGCTGTGCCGGTGATCGAGATCTTGGTCAAGCCGGACCACCTTACCGACCCCAGTGCGCTCTCACACGGCATCTTTACCGGTATGCAGGGGCTTGGGATACCGGTAAACCTTGTCTCGGCAATGGCTGTTTTTCTGGCGCTGGTAGTCCTGAAAAATGCGATTGCAGTGGCCGCAAATTACGTCTTGCGACGGACCTATTTCAAAGTCATTGAATCCATGATCTGCGACATATTCTCCGGCATCTTCTCGGCAAAATGGCATTTCTTCGTCGCCAACAACTACGGTGCTTTGGGCAATACACTGATCAAAGAGATGGACAAGTTTGCCGTCGCCTTGGAATCGATTGTCAACATACTGTCATGTTCGCTGCGCTTCGTGTTCTTTGTCACGCTGGCGATAATGATTCAATGGGAGTTGTCCCTGATGGTCATCGTATTGATGGGCATTGTCTTAATACCATTCGGGTATCTGGGGCGACTGCGTTACCGGATCGGGGAAAAACGGCTCGCCGTTAGCAACCGCTATCAACGCTCGGTGCTCGACACGTTTAACGCGGCGAAACTCATTCTCGGTTTCGGCAATCAGGACCGCACATTTCAGGACATCAAGCAGAGCATTGCGCAATTTACCAGGACTGCGGTTCAGTCAGCGATGATCCGGTTTTTGACGCCGCGTGCGTTCGAGCCTGTCGGACTGTTGATCGTTCTGGTCGCCGTCTATTGGGGATTCCTGAACTACGACCTTAAATTCGCCGAGCTGTGTGCGCTTCTGTATGCACTGCGTACCGGCGGCAATCTCGCTATTGAAGCGATAAATCACCGCAACGAGGTAAAATCCGTTGTCCCGCCCCTGGATCAGATCTACGCCTTGAAGGCACAGGCGGAGCGAATGGTACAGCCTTCCGGCAGCCGGCCGTTCACCCGGCTCGACAATCGGATCGACATTGTCGACGTTTCATTCGCATATCCCGAAAGCGATGTCGTGCTCAGCTCGATCAATCTGACCATTCCCAAAGGCGGCATGATTGCGCTTGTCGGGGGGTCTGGCGCCGGCAAGACGACATTGGTCGACCTGCTGATGGGCTTTTACGAGCCAACGTCAGGACGAATCAACATCGACGGTCGCTGCCTTTCCGAAGTCGAAATTAATTCCTGGCGCAGTCGAATCGGTTATGTGCCCCAAGATCCGTTTCTCTTTCATGACTCGATCAGAAGCAATCTCATATGGGCGAAAGAGGATGCCTCTGACGAGAAACTGGAGTGGGCCTGTCAACGAGCCAATGCTACGGAATTCATCGATGATTTGCCTGATGGCCTGGACACCTTCGTCGGCGAACGCGGAGTTCGTCTTTCCGGCGGGCAGCGACAGCGAATCGCGTTAGCACGGGCGCTGCTACACAATCCCGAACTGCTGATTCTCGATGAAGCGACAAGCTCGCTGGACAGTGAGTCGGAACTCCTTATACAGAAATCCATCGAGACGATTGCCCACGACACTACTATTGTCGCCATTGCGCATCGTCTATCGACCATTCAGAAGGCGGACTGCATATACGTCCTCGACAAGGGCACCATTGTCGAGTTTGGGTTGTTTGCAGATTTAATGGGAATCGACGCGGGCGTTTTCGCGCGTTCTGCCGAGCTGCAGGGACTGCAGCCATCGGAGCCAAGCGTGATGCCGTCGTGACTTATAGATGCCGGCCGCCACGGCGTCGGGCAGAGTCATTTTCAAGAAATTGCCGGCCCAACGGTGAGGAGCCGGCCTTATCCTCAATGGCAATGGGTGTATGAAATCGATCGCAAATGGAGACCGGTTAAAATGATTGACGGTGTTACGCTCAAATCGCTGAAAACCCACGCTGACGAACGGGGGGTCTTTCGTGAAATCGTCCGGGTATCCGACGATTTCTTCACCGAAGGATTCGGGCAATGGAGTCATTCGGTGATGTATCAGAATGTCATCAAGGCGTGGCATCTGCATCGTGTGCAAGTTGACTGGTGGTACGTATCCGGAGGCTGTCTCCGTGTTGGACTTTGCGACCTGAGGGAAGAGTCGCGAACATTCAAGGAAACCATGGATTTCATGATGGGGGATCACCAACCCGTCGCCGTTGTTCGTATTCCCCCGGGGGTCGCGCATGGGTGTAAGGTTGTGCAGGGGCCGGCCAGTCTTTTCTATATCACATCCCATGTGTACAACCCGAATGACGAGTTGCGTATTCCCCATGACGACCCAGACATCGGTTTCGATTGGCTGAAGGGACCTGTGATCAAATAGGCGCTGATGAATACCATTGGTTTCATATTCGCTCGCGGCGGTTCGAAGGGGCTTTGGCAAAAGAATATCGCATTGCTGGCCGGCGAGCCGTTGATCGCGTACTCGATCCGAAAGGCTCGTGCCAGCCGCTACATTGAACGCGTCATTGTCTCCACGGAAGATGAAGAGATTGCCGCCATCGCCCGCACATACGGCGCCGAGGTGCCTTTCATGCGGCCGCCGGAGCTGGCCACCGACGCCGCCATTGAAATCCATGCTTGGAAACACGCGCTGGAAGCCGTGGAAGCCCGGGACGGTCGCCCGGTTGAAATATTTGTCAACGTTCCGACGACAGCCCCACTGTTTACATCGGATGATCTGGACCGCTGCATCAGCGAGCAGCGGCAGACGGCAGCCGACATGGTCATCTGTGTGTGCGACGCGCACCGGAATCCGTTTTTCAATATGTTCATGCGGGACTCGGACGGCTTCATCCGCCTGGCCGCGGAACCCGAGACGCCGTTCTACCATCGCCAGGAGGCGCCCAGGGTCCTGGACATCGTGACCGGCGCTTATGTCGCCACGGCTGACTATGTGCGACGCTTCGACAGCCTCTTCGAGGGCCGCGTTCGCGCCATCGATGTGCCGCCGGAGCGTGCCATCGACATCGACACCGCGATCGACCTAAAGCTTGCCGAATTTCTCCTGGCCGAGAACCGACGGACGCAAGCCCAGCTTAACTGCGGGAGCTCATGAGAATCGGAGAACGACAAATCGGCGACGGCAGTCCGTGCTTTGTCATTGCCGAAGCCGGCATCAACCACAACGGCGATCTGGCTATGGCCCGGGAGATGGTTGGCGTGGCCGCCGCGGCCGGTGCCGACGCAGTCAAGTTCCAGACATTCGAAACCGCGAAACTACTCACGCCCGAGGCGCCCAAGGCTGACTATCAGCTTGCCCAGACCGCTGAGGACGAGTCGCAGTTCGAGATGTTGAGCCGCGTCGAATTGTCACGTGAAGACCATTGCGCACTCCGCAGCACCGCCGCTGAACACGGCATCCTCTTCATGTCGACGCCCTTTACCGAGTCCAGTACGGACCTGCTGGATGACTTGGGTGTCCCGGTCTTCAAGATTCCA
>CAUZRT010000240.1:0-5295 GCA_963582235.1 Lentisphaeria bacterium | reverse complement strand
CCAGGGTGGCTCCCGCATGCGGGAGCCACCCTGGGTTACTGATGAAAAGGAGTTTCAACCCTTAAAGGATTGCGCCGTGAATGGCGGAATCTTTTCAAGCCTGTCGGATGGACGGGTCAGCGGCCACTACATGACAACGATACCATCCATGATCCAACGGCGGCTGATTTCGAACTGCGGATCACCGGCGAGTTCCAGATCGCGCAACGCCGCCTCGCGGTCGTAGTCGAAGCGGACGATGTCGCTCCTCCGGCACACCACCCCTGAGCAACAATGCCAGCGCCTTTGACATGGTCCAGCGGTCATCGCGCTCAGCAACCCCTCCCAAAGCAGCCGCAGATGGGCATCACGGCGCTTCCGGAATCCGCATCCAGATCGACCGCTGAGTCCCGCGTGCGGAACCCGACAGCCTGACCCATCGGGTCAGGAACGAGCAGAGCGAGTGGTAACGCTTTGTCGATGTGCCTTCGATAATAATCTAGTAACGATCGCCCCATTCGGGCGCTGTTCGGGGCGGACCAACGGCACCGCGGATTACCCCCGAATCTGCGTGTCCTGCACCGTCGCGCCGACCGACGTGCCGCTGACGGCGGCCCAGACGAAACCGATGATGATGATCGGTACGTATTGGCACAGGTGCAACAACAATGCCATCGCCGTCATCGTTGCGATATCGGTGGAAATGGCCAGCACGGTCGCGGCAAAGAGAAACCCCGCCTCGTACAGCCCCCAGTATCCCGGCGCCGCCGGAATCAGAATGGCGACGCAGACTATCACCATAATGGCAATGCCCTGCATAACGGTGATTCGTGTCTCGAACGCCGGCCCAAGCAAGGCCACCGACCAACCCGCCAACGCCCAGATGACGATCGACAACGCAATAATCAGGACAATGCGAGCCGGACTTTTCATGCCCTCGAAGCCGCGGGCAAAAGATTCGATCACACGCCCGGCAAACTCGATCGTTCGATGCGGCAGGAATCCCACGGCCTGCGTCAAGCGAACAACCAGTGCACGCGTCGCTGGAACCATCATTGTAATGATCCCGATGATGAGAACGGCGATCAATGGAATCGCCTTTTGCACTGCCGACTCGAGGAGCGTCGTATCGAGGGAGAACCCTCGATATTGGTAGGAGAAATCGCCGAACGGAACGACGGCCAGGACAAGGGCCAGTCCACCGAGGACGGTGACAATGTCGAACACCCTTTCGGCCACAACCGTCGCCATTGCCGTTGCAATCGTCGTCGGTTCACGGCAGCCTACGATTACGGCGCGTGCGACCTCCCCGATGCGCCCGGGAAAGAGGTTGTTCAGAGTATAGCCAATCATCATCGGCCCGAAAATGCGTCGCCCGCTCGCCACTGTGCCAGGCGGAAAAAAAAGGCGCCAGCGGACCGCCCGTAAGTACATGGAAAAATAGAATACGAACGTACTCAGGACAACCCATGTCCAATGGATTGATTGCACGGTGGCCACCAGGTCACCGAGATTCTGCTTGCGCAGGACAAGCCACAGACAGGCAGCGGAAATAACGACGCCGACCACAAAGAAGACGGCGTGTTTGATCTTCGGCGACATTGAAAGGCAAAGGGGTTCCGCCACAGGCGGACTCCGCAACTGCGGGACAGGTTTCCGCGTCGATCCGGCAGCGACGGTTCAATCAGCGGGAAACTCTGCAATGACGAATGACGAAGTACCTGAGGGAGGGATTGACAATCACAACGGGTTGGCGGAAGCCGGCAACGACATGAACCGTCGGCCACCAGCCATCAAACGATTTTATCCAGAATTCCCCAGACTTTTCGAACAAGATCGACCGGACAGTAGGGTTTCTGCAAGAAGCCGTCAGCTCCCATTTGGAGCATCGTCTCGACCGATTCGTTGACGCTGTAGCCGCTGGCGGCCGATCTTCAGGTAAAGCTCCGGCTGCAGTTTCAAATCCACGTAGCCCTGAAAAAGGTCGAGGCGATCCTGTTCCCAGTTTATAGCGGGTGCCCGGCCATTCGCTGCGGTGGTGCTCATCCTCGTTGAGCCGCGCGTCCGTCAATTCGGCAAAGAAACGGACTGCGTCCGTCACGTGAGCATCGACCTGCAGCCGCACCCGTGTAAGAATCACTTCATCATTCTCACCCATGACCCTCTTACCGCCGAATGCGTCGTGAACACGGTCATTCCTATCCTCGCCGTCACCGCCCGTCCAGACGAACGCGTATATCGCCGCCGATGTGCAGCCAATCCGGCAGATTCACGGGCTGTGCGTCTGCCGTCAAAGCGAGCAGAAGCAACACCAGCGAAGATACGCCCGGCGGCGTGCGATGAGATCGTGATATCATCTTGCGTCCAGCCTTTTTGACGGCGGCTGTGCCGCTCGCAACTCTATTTCATCACAACATGGCCAACAAGTAGAAAATTCCCGGGAAAGACGCGCCCTTTGATGGTGACGTTTTTGAAATGTGATCCGCCGCGCCCCAGAAACGTCTGTTTGCCATGTTCGAACTGTAGATAATGATATACGTTGCCGTCCTCAGTCGCGAGATGATGCAGATGCCCGAGTTCACAGGAAGTGGGCAAGCCGCCCACCTAGTAAGCCGCATTGGCATTTATTTACACCGCTGAGGTCAACGCCGCGGCCGAGATCGCTTTGAAAACGAGCAACGTCGATCAATTCCATTTCTTTGCTTACCTCGAGACTGTCGATTTGCAGCAGTGCACCCGCCGGATACACTTTACCGATGATCCTTACAAGCGAGCCCGGGGGCGCTTTGGTCAGCCATTTGTTGTTGCTGGGAGTCTCGAGAAAGGCATATACACCACTCTCATTGGCAAATGCCCGGCCCGCAACCGTCTCATGCTCAGCTTCGACCTTTTTGCCCTCGCTCTCTTTAGATCACCGCTTGAAAAACGTGTGGACATCGACAATGAAACCCATCGCGTCAATTTTCTGGTTGGTGCCTCCGGCCGTGCCTTCCTTCTTGTCGCTGGCTCCGATGTGTACGACCACAAACATAGCTATCGAAAATGTTGTCACGCTTCGAACAATCGCATTCATGGTTGCCTCCTGAGAAACTTCAGTGTTCGGTGTTCGGGAGTGGTTGCAGTCCGACGTTTCAGTAGCATAGACATTCTTGTCTGTGCTGAGGGCACACCGATTGCAGAGTTGGTGTAAGGAATATGCGTGGTCACGGCACAGACGAGAATGTCTATGCTACTGGGGCCGTCCGGTGCTGCCATACGGCAGGATTTATCTCATACATAAGCCGCACGCGAAGCGCGCGGTTCAGACGCTCCTGTGAAACTTGGTGTTCGTCCGTCAGCTGACGGATGAGTGTTCAGCGACAGTTGCTGGCAGCCGCCGGAAAAAGCAACACTTCGCGATCCGTCGGCCGACGGATCGCGAGCCACCGATGTACGAATACCCAATTTTTCAGCCACCGGCTGATCCCGTGAAGGACGTTGTTCCGTCCCTGCGGGACTCACGTCCGCCAGGGGCGGAAATAGACGTAGCTACCAGTCTACGCCCTCCGTGGCTTCGACCGGATTTGCCCGAGCGCAGTCGGTCCGGAATACCTCCTATCACATTACGATAAATCGCTGAGTTTGCCAGGTGCGGCGACAGCTATCACTGCCCGAGATCAATCAACTGCGCCTCGCCCACGTAGATCCAGTAGCCGGATTTGCGCAGCAGGGTCTCCACTGCCGCGGCAGCCGCACCGTCCCATCCCCAGATGTCGCCGACAGCAACACCGGCCAGTGACGCCGCGGACAAATCATGAAATGGCCCCACAAGATTCCAGCCGGGAACCAGTTCGACGGTCGTGTCGGCGGCCGGCATGCCTTCGAACGCAAGGTCAGCGCCCCCGGGACAAAAGACCATGTAGCCTTCACCGGGCAACAGCTGTGCCGTCAGCTCATACCGTGACTCGTCGGGCACCCAACGCCAGAAGACGATATCTCCGGCATCGCGTGTCGCGACCGTCGACACAACGTCATCGATCGTGAACGGACTGCCGATCATGCTCCAGCCGCCCGCCAGTTGATAAAGCACATCGTCGTCAGTTATCCGCCCGTCGGCGGTGAAATCGCTGCGCGCTGGTGAAACGTTTGTCACTTGACTAATTGTCAGTGTGACGATCTCGTCTGCCTCCTCCTCCGAGTCGGTCAATACCGGCACAGTGACAATCGCTTCGATTGCTCCCGGCGCCAACTGCCCGTTGCCGAAGGTCGCGGCAAAGTCCTGGCCGACGACGGCTTCCGTCGATTCGACAGCATAGGTAAAACTGATGGTCTTGCCGCTCTCCGGGCTGAGTTTGATCCGGAACACCAGTTCGCCCTGTTCGACACCGGACGACGTCGGATTGACGGTGATGAACGGCGGCTCGTCGTCATCCAGGATCGTAACCACACCCGAATCGTCGTCGAGGACTGCGTTCACCGGCGCTTCCAGCATCACTGCAATCGTCTCGTCGAATTCATCGATGACGTCGTCGTTTATCGGGATTGTCAAACTCCTCGACGTGGTGTCGCCGCTGTTCCATGTCAATGTGGCGGAAGTCGCCGTATAATCCTCGCCGGCAACCGCATCGCCGCCGCCCGTCGCGACGACCACCCTAACGTCTTCGGTCGTCGTGCCGATAATGGTCACCGGAATTGTCGCACTGTCGTCGGTTTCGGCGACAACTACGTCGCCAATATTCAGGAACGGTGCCTCGTCGTCGTGAATGCGAACCGTGGCCACTGGATCGCCGATATCCGCGTTCAAGGCATCCGACAGAACCAGGGTAAAAGTTTCATCGGATTCGTTATCGGCATCGTCGAGGATCGGGACGGTGACCGATTTCACCGCGCTGTCACCGGGACTCCAGGACAAGGAACCCTCGACGGCCGTGTAGTCCAAATCGGCCGCCGCCGTGCCATCGATCGTCTTGTATTCCACGAATGCATCGAGTTCGGTCTCACCATCGAGCATCACCTCGATTGCCACGATTATCGCGTTCTCGGAAATCTCCGCATCGGTCACGGAAATGGTCGGCGGATCGTCGTTGTTGATGATGGTCACGGTGCCCTCGGCAACATATATGATTGCGTTCTCGGAATTGCTCAGGAAAATCAGAATCTCTTCATCCGCCTCGTGGATGTCGTCGTGGGTTGTCACCACCATAAAGCTGCGAATACCTGTCTCCCCTGCCTCCCAGGACAATGCTCCGCCGCCGGGCGTATAGTCGTCCACGTCGCGCCTGGCTGGATCACCAATGACATAATCAGCGGAAACCGGCTCGTCCGCGGAATTGACCA
>CAUZRT010000239.1:0-5383 GCA_963582235.1 Lentisphaeria bacterium | reverse complement strand
ATCTCACGGAACCGCAGATCCTAACGACGGCCACGCTGCTCTATGGGCAGTCGCAAGTAGACCATATTCCGGCGGGATCCAATCCCTTCATTCCGCCAACCATCGGTGATTCGGAGAAATCCAGGAAAAACTTTGCCGCCCTGCCGAATCTGTATCTTGCGTGGCCATTTGAAAACACCGACCGTTTCGTCGGCGGCTTTGGCATTGTGACACCGTGGGGGCGATCCAGCACATGGCGCAAGCAGGGAGTGTTCAAGTATACTTCCCCGTACTGGGCCCAACTGAAGGTGATCGATTTCAAACCGACACTGGCTATGAGGGTTACCGACTGGCTGTATGTCGGCGGCGGCGTCGACATTTACTACAGCGACCTGCAGTTCAACCAGATCTATCCTTGGTTTGCGTCGAACATACCCGCCAGCCTCCCGCTTGCTGATGGGCGCATAAAGATTGAAAGCGACGGTATGGGCTACGGTGGCAATATCGGCGTGACCATGAAGTTTTCCGAGCGCCAGCGACTCGGCTTGACCTACCGGTCTCGGGTACATGTGGAATATGATGGCGATTTCGAGATCAGCAACGTACCAGCCGGAAGTACGGTTCAGGGACGATCAAATTTCGCCTCGGACATCGATTTCCCGGCGGTTGCAGCGGCCGGCTACAGCCTGCAAATCACCGACTCGCTGCGACTCGAGTTTGACATTGAGTGGCTTGAGTGGTCACAGGTCGACCGCCTGCCCCTCGACCTCGGCAGCAACACTGGCACGCTCATAAACAACATGGGGCTCCCTCTTTTTCCGCCATCCCTCGTTACCAGCTGGCGCGATACGTGGACTTACGGCGTCGGGGCGGACTGGCAACTTGCCGACAATTGGGTGTTGAAGCTGGGTTACGGCCATGTCGAGAGCCCGATCAGTAATACGGACCACACGCCGGTTATCACTGACAATGACAAGGAACTTTTCTCTGTCGGACTGGAATACCGCACGGATCGCCATGCAATCCATGTGGCGTACGCTATCGCCATTGACGACGAGCGTGACCTGAGTAATACGGCGACGCCCGGATCGTTCTTCAACGGCGAATATGATCTGACCACGCACCTGGTGGCGGTTTCGTACAGTTATAAATTCAAGTAGCGCGCCTGTCAATCCGATACGATAACTTTCGAATAGGGGGGAAAGCCAATGGTCGTTGGAACTGCAGAAGCGAAGCCGCCGATCCTTGTCATCGACGACGAAATCGGACCGCGCGAAAGCCTGCGCATCCTCCTGAAAAACAACTACGAGGTCATCTGTGCAGAATCCGTTGACAAGGGCATTGAATTCCTGAAGACGCATACACCCGAACTGGTCATCATAGACATCAAAATGCCGGGCAAGGACGGCATCGTCGGCCTTCGGGAAATTCGGGCAATCGATCCCATCGTTGTGGTTATCATGTTGACTGGGTATGGTACGTTGCAGACGGCCCAGGAGTCCATTCGGCTCGGCGCCAACGATTATGTCAACAAGCCATTCGACATCAACGAAATGCAGGAGCTTGTCCGCAAGAACGTTCACGAGACGCAATTGCATCGCCGGCGTGCCAGCGCCGAGAACGAACTGACGGAACTCAATCAGCGGCTGACCAAGGAACTGTCGCAGAAGGAACACCTGGCCGAGCTCGGCCAGGTGTCGGCAGAGTTCGCACACGATCTCCGGAACCCACTGACCATCGTTCTCGGTTACGTTCATATTCTGGCGACAAAACTCGAGACTCCCGAGGAGCTTGCGGCCAGCCGAGAGCAGTTCACCGGGAAATACCTGTCGGTCATCGAAAAGAACATCACCCGATGTCACGAACTGGTGGACATGTGGCAGAGCCTCAGCAATAAGAAGCAGCCTCGCCAGGAATGCCTCGATCTGTCGGTGATCCTCAACGATATTGTCCTCAGCATGACGGCCGACGATTACGACGCCAGAATCGAATTCGTCATGAACGTTGACGCCTGCCGGCTGATCGGCGATAACACCCAGATCTATCGGGCCCTGAACAATGTGATCACCAATGCCGTCCAGTCATTGCAGGATCGTGGCGGCAGGATCAGTATCACCTGCAAACGGATCAACGACGAGATCGAGATCGTCATCGACGACACCGGTTGCGGCATGGACGCCGAGCTTATTGCCCATATCTTCGATCCGTATTATACGACGAAGGCCGTCAAGGGCACGGGACTCGGTCTCTTCATTACGAGAAAAGTTATCGAGCAACACCGCGGCACGATCACCGTCGCTAGCGAGCCGGATGCCGGCAGTACGTTGACAATCCGCCTCCCGACGGCAAACGCTGTGGACATCCGGCCGAAAAACGACGATGCGGACAGCGATGCTCCCGAGGACGGCTGAACGGGCGCATCCGAGAGTCGCTCTCGACAGGCCATTCATCGCTTTCTTTCCATACCGGACATTACGCAATCGTCATTCCGGACTTGGGTCCGGCACACCGGTTCAGATCGAACGTCGGCGCGCTATAGCAATAGCGCCCCGACCGCGATTCAAGCCGCCTTGCAACGCACCAGATGCGACGGTAAGCTAATGTGTCCGACGGGCATATGGCCGTATGTCTGGAAATGAACTCCCTGCCCACCCCGTTCGTAGAATTATTTTTCACGTGACCTGGTGTCGTGTCACGCGAATAATGACGGATTGATCACTTGTATTCTGCGAATTGGGCAAGGCAACGGTGTCGCGGCGTCGTGAGACCTGCTCACCGACAACACTAACGCCGCTCATGCGCAGAAGACAGGTAATCCGTCTGCTGGCGAACGCTTTTTGCTCCCGCATGCGGGACGCGCTGAGGTAGACCGATCCCACATGCGGGACGACAGCATCGCCTTGTCCAAGTTAACGCATCCGAGCATTAAAAATCGCTTTCCTCGAAGCCGCCGTTGTTCACGTGACACGACACTTGGTACGATGATGACAACACACTCCCTGGCAACTGCTTTCTCTGATTGGAAGAACGTTCTGGGCTCTCAATATGTCCTTGCCGATTCGGCCGAGCTGGCGCCCTATCGACAAAACGTCAGCGGCCTGGATCGCGACATCCCGGCTGTTCTGCTGCCGGCGACGGCGGGTGACGTTTCGGCGATCGTCCGCATCGCCAATACACATGTCATCCCGCTTCATCCCGTGAGCGGCGGCCGCAACTGGGGGCTCGGGTCGCGCCTGCCGGTGACGACCGGGACAGTGGTTGTCGATCTTCGGCGGATGAATCGAATCCGGGACGTCTGCATCCGGCATCATTACGCCGTTGTCGAGCCCGGCGTGACCCAGGGACAACTGCATCGGTACCTGGGCGAGCGGAACCTGCCCCTCCTGCTCAACGTCACCGGCTCAGGACTGGACGCCAGTATCATCGGCAATGCTCTCGAGCGGGGCATCGGCTATTTCTCCAGCCGCGCCGATTGCCTGTCCTCCCTTGAGATCGTTCTCGGCGCCGGCTCGATGCTGCGAACAGGATCCGGTCATTTCCCGGCGGCCGACACGCCATACCTTTACCGCCACGGCATCGGCCCATCCATCGACGGGCTCTTCGCGCAGTCCAATTACGGCATCGTAACCGCCGCCGCCGTCGATCTGATTCCCAAGCCAGAGGCCCAGTGTGCCATGCTCTGCCGGGTTGATAACGATTCGAGTTTGGCGGCGCTGATCGACTCCCTCGCCATACTAGTCAAGGGCGGTGTCATTCGATCCGTCGTCCACATCGGCAATTGGGAACGCAGCGAGATAACGCTCGGGCCCCTTGTCCACCGGTTCCTGGCCAAGCACAACGGGGCCGGTCCCGAAACCACCAAGAATGAAATCCGGAAAATCCTGGCCACGGGTGGTTTTGGCGCGTGGAGCGCGGTCGCGGGATTGATGGGGAGCAGCGCCCAGATGCGCGTGATGCGAGGCGAGATTCGTCGAGCGATACGGGGTGTGGCGGCGTTGCGATTCGTCACGGACCGCTCCCTCGCGGTCGCTGCGGGAATCTGCCGGAAGCTGGCGTTCGTTCCCGGCATGAAACGGAGACTGGCACTGTTGCATGCCATACAGCCACTGTATGGATTGACCAAAGGAATACCGACGGACGCGGCACTCGAGAGCGTTTACTGGCCGGTCGAAGGATTGCCGGACACCGAAGTTACAAATCCGGATCAGAGCCGCTCCGGTCTGCTGTACTGTGTGCCGTTCCTGCCGCTCGATGGCAATTCTGTGCTGGTGGCGGTCGCGATGATCCGAGATATTTGTGATTCTCATAATTTTGCCCCATACGTCACGTTCAACGTGGTTGATTCAAAGGCCTTGGAAGCTGTGATCTCGCTTGCCTTCGATCGTCGGGAAGGCGGCCGATCCAGCGCCGCTCACGCCTGCATCGACGCATTGACCGAGGCCTTTATACAGGCGGGGTTTCCGCCGTATCGCGTCGGCATTCAGTCCATGGCGCGGATCGTTAAAGAAGACGACACGTTCTGGCAAACAGTGAAAGGCCTGAAGGCGGTACTTGACCCCAACAACATCATTTCGCCGGGGCGTTACAACCTGGTTTGACTGGGTAGAGTGGTCCGCGTGACGGGCGGAAGCCCCATCTGCGGTCTGGACAGAATGGCAGAGGATGCCCTTGGGATTCCGGTGGCGGCTGCCCTGACCAAATGCCTCTCTCAGTACGTCTTTATTCGCCGCCGTCCAGCCAGACACCACGACAATTCGGGCACCAGCCAAAGATGGCGTCGTAGATCACTTCTTTTCTCATCACGGTTCCGACTACAGGACAACGCCTCTTGTGCTCACGGTCTGCTCTTATTTGCATTTCGTAAGTGGAACAGGTCGGCAACCAAGCGAAGGAATTCCCGGTTCGGGACCCGCGGCAGCGACTGCCTCTGAATTTGTCCCCTAAATGCCACTAGGTCCGGGCTTGTCCAACTACACGATCAGATCGCGGCTTCGCGCGATCTATCTTTATTCGTTAGCCAGCCTGGCTCCCCATGTAAAACCAACCGCCGACTGAGAACAGCCCGACCCGATGCTTTATTTATGAGTCCCTGCTCATTCGCACAGGCCCGATGAACAGCTCCTCCGGCAGAAAACTCGTCGTCTCAGTGCCGTACTTGTATTCAAAGCCCCCGGTCGTGACCACCCCCACCGCAGTAACGTGCTTCCGCTCGCCACTCATTCCGCTCTTGTTCCCGCCGCCGTGACCACGTAGCCAGTCAGAATCAATGATCCGCTCACCCTGCCAAACGCCATTCGCCGCGATCAGATGGCCAAACCGGGCCAGGTCCGATGCGCTGATGACAACCCATCCGGGGCCGCTCCTGACGGGATGTCCGTTGATCTCATAGGGGGGATCGAGGTAC
>CAUZRT010000238.1:0-5435 GCA_963582235.1 Lentisphaeria bacterium | reverse complement strand
ACGACCGTGTCCAGCGTTTTCTTGGCGACGGTTTCCCAAGGATTGGCGTCGATGCCGGCCTTGCGTTTCAGGACGTTGGTGATTCGGTGCAGCGTGTCGCGGTGGGCGTTGAACGTGGCGGGTGCCAGCTTGTTGTCGTTCTGCAAGTGGGCGGCGTAATCTTCCGCTATTGCAGTGTCAACAGCGGCTATCGAGTCGGCGGCGGGATTTTTGGCCTTCAGCCATTTAGCAAAGCGGTTCCACTGGCGTTCATAGTTATCCAAGGTGGACGTGCCGCTGTCGGGCCGGTTGGTACTGGCGACGTATTCCGACCACACGGCGTCGATGGGGATTGTCGTTGAAGTTCGCTGTTTTCGGGCTTGCTGGACGTGTAAGGCAACTTCTTCCGCTGTCTTGGCTTGAACCGGTTGCAGATATGACTTCGCTTTCTTCTGAGCTTCTACCTTGTCCCCGGTGCCCAGTGTTATACGCTTGCGCTTGCAGTCAACTTTCAAGTCGAGGTAGTACGTGCCGCCACGTTTGTAGATACAGCCGTGCCCTTTCTTGCCCGACGTTATTGAATTCTTCTTTCGTTTTGGCATTGGCTTTGCCCCTTGCGTTATGGGGTATGATATCGCGGTGTGTCAGCACCAGACATATAATTAAACAACCTGACACCATAAGAGTACACGAATCTGCCAAAAGTTCCACAAAAGTTCCCCAAAAAAGTAAAATTATTACCTAATGTACGTACACCGTTGGTGTACACGCTTCGGTATTTGTTCACCGTCGAACATGTACCGCGTCCGTTCGCGTGATCTTTAATCCGCTCATGCGGATCGCGGGCAACTGCATCCCCCCGCTCACGACTTCAGCCAGGTCTGGTAGGATGCATCGGATGGCATACGCCAGTCGCCGCGGGGCGACAGCGATATGGTGCCCACCTTCGGGCCGTCCGGAACACAGCTGCGTTTGAATTGATTGGCGAAGAACCGCTGCAAAAACAGCTTCAGCCATTTCTCCAGCTCCGCCGCTTCGTGGCTGTCCCCAAAGGCCAGCGCCGCCAGAAAGAGGATTTTCTCCGGTGCGGCGCCGTACTTGACCACGTGGTACAGGAAGAAGTCGTGTAGCTCATAGGGGCCGACAACTTCCTCGGTCTTCTGCGCGATTTCGCCGTCCTTGGATTTCGGCAGGAGCTCCGGTGTGACCGGCGTATCGAGAATGTCGTGTAACAGCTTGCGGACGGGATCACCGCAATTCTCCGCGACCCAGCCGATCAGGTACCGAATCAGCGTTTTCGGTACGCTGCAATTGACGGCGTACATGGACATGTGGTCGCCGCTGTAGGTGCACCATCCGAGCGCGATTTCGGACAGATCTCCCGTGCCGATGACGAGCCCGCCCTCTTTATTCGCTATATCCATGAGCACCTGCGTCCGCTCACGTGCCTGGACATTTTCATAAGTGACATCATGCACATCCGGATCGTGTCCGATATCGGCAAAATGGCGACGGCAGGCTTCGACGATGTCGATTTCGCGGAAATCGGTCTTCAGCGCTCGGCAGAGCGCAACGGCGTTTGAGTATGTCCGTTCCGACGTCCCGAAGCCCGGCATGGTAATGGCGAGAACCCCCTCATGGTCGCGGCCGAGCCTGTCGAACGCTTCCTGGGCGACGAGAAGTGCCAGGGTGGAATCGAGGCCGCCGGAAACGCCGACCACTGCCTTTGCGATCTCGGTGTGTTCGAGCCGTTTGGCGAGGCCGGAGGCTTGAATGTCGAATATCTCGCGGCAGCGCAGGTCGCGGACAGCCGGATCGTCGGGGACGAACGGATGGGGAAGCACCGAGCGTCGCACCTCACTAATGCCGCGCGGCGCCGATGCCGGGATATGGCGGCAGCCGGCCGTTGGATTATCGGACAAGGCTGTTTCGACGACACGTGTCGTCTGCAGGCGCCGGCAGTCGACATCGCAAACCGTCATATGCGTGTCGCGGCGGAATCGCCGGTTTTCGACGATCAACACGCCGTTTTCGGCAATCAACGCATGGCCGCTGAAGACCACGTCCGTCGTCGATTCCAGCACACCGGCGCCGGTGTACATGTATGCCGCGACGCAGCGCGCGCTCTGGTTTTTTACCAGCTCGCGGCGGTAGTCCGACTTACCGACCAGCTCGTTACTTGCCGAGATGTTGGCGATGACCGTCGCCCCGTCGATCGCGTAACGCGAGCTCGGCGGTATGACGTTCCACAGATCTTCACAGATTTCGACCGCGAACCGGAAATAGTCGTCGCCCTCGAAAATGAGGTCGGTGCCGAATGGAATTCGCTTGTCTGTCAGCGCCATGGTTTCCCCGGCGATATCGCGCCCGGAGCTGAACCAGCGCTTTTCGTAGAACTCCTTATAGTTCGGCAGAAAAGATTTTGGAACGACACCGAGTACGGCGCCCGCCTGGATGACAACGGCGCAGTTGTAGAGTCTGTCGCGATGGTACAGGGGTGCGCCGACGATCACCGCGCACCGGTGTGCTGCCGTCTCCTCGGTGATTCGCTGGATCGCTGCCGCCACCGCATCCGTCAGGCACGACTGAAAGAAGAGATCGGCACAGGTATAGCCGCTTAGACAGAGCTCCGGAAAAGCGACCAGGGCCGCTTGATCGTCGTCGGCGGCACGGATGGTTTCCAGAATCTCGCCGAGGTTATACTCGACGTCGGCAACCTTCAGTCGCGGTACTGCCGCCGCCAGCCTGTAAAAACCATGCATGGTGCGTGATGCGGATTGCGGATTGCGGACCGACTTCGCTCGGGTAGCTACATCGGTTAAAGTTGCGGATTGCGCAATCGCAGACGAACGCCGTACGACCGCGGTAATCCGCAGCGGTTGCTTCTTTTATACACCCGAAATCATGGCGTTGCAAACGGATGCCTCCATGTGCCGTATTGGGTAAACCGCGTCGCGGCTTGCCGCGTGCGTGAGTACAACTTAACCGGCTTCGCCGGGGTTATTGAACCGTGATTCGTAATCGCTCTGTATTCGAACATCGATTACGAGCGAACTGCTGGTGAGTGTCAAAAAAAATCCTATACGATCGAGCCACCCGCACTCCAAATGACGGCTCTGCCGAAACTTGGACAATCTCTGCGGACGCGATCACATTGGGTGATGACGGGTTCCCAGCCTATGCCGGCGCCACTGCCGGCTATGCTGACGGCTCGGCAAGTTAAGCGGAAGCCACCGCAGGCTTTTCGGAAGGCATAACAGGCCTTGCGGAAGCAATCGACCGCAACGATGCCGCCATCGACCGCTCCGGTACGGGATCGACCGCAACAAGGATGCCATCGGCCGGTAAATATTCAGGGCACCCATTGGCCGGAATCCCGGCCAATGGGTGCCCTGAATATTTACGTGTATTTCTGCGAAAATGGTGTGTGATCGAGGGTTAGTGCCGTGTCTGTTGGTCATGGGGTGCTCACGGCATCGGGCTGAGTTACGCAGCAAGCGATACCAGATCCGGCCGTAGCCATCGGTCGAAGATCAATATTAAGCTTCAGCCTGTAACATTTGCGCGGGGACGTTGTACACTTAACCCAATGCGCAATAGGAACCTGGACAATGTATAACCTCGGTTGGAATATGCGCAATTTGGCAGAATTCCGGCGGTCCAACCTCCCGGCCGTATGCCGATGTATTTCTCCGGTACGGGCTCGACCTCATCGGGCCGGGAGACGCCGGTGCCTGGATGGCCGATGTCCTCAGCGGCTGTTCCCGCGCTGTTCCCGCGCCGACCCGTGGCAACCGCGTGGCAACCGCGTGGCAACCGCGTGGCAACCGTGGCAACTGTGGCAACCGTGGCAACCGTGGCAACCGTGGCAACCGTGGCAACCGTGGCAACCGTGGCAACCGTGGCAACCGTGGCAACCAAACGCCCCTGGGGATCACGTGGCAGGGGCGGCTACATCGGCGTCCGGCTGACAACTTGTTTCTCAATGTCTTGACCCGGCCCACGCGGGCCTCGGTGCTCTCGTTAAACTTGTCCGTATTGTTCGTCGAAATGATGATTGGAAGCGGTCGTACCAGTAGCACAGATAAGAATATCTGTGCTACTGGGGCCGTCCGGCATTCAGACTATTTCCGCCTCGGCGGACGTCAATCCCGTAGGGACAGGACAACGTCCCTCACGGGATTGACGACTCTCCCGGAGGTCGGGATGGCTAACGATTCGTAATGACCGGCAGGCAGGAACGTTCGCGGCAATGGCCGATCTCGACGGCCACAGCGTCCGGGTTCGGGTCGGGGTGGGTTTCGGAAAACCAGGTCCGCCGCCCGACGGTATGGTCACTCGTGGCGAAGTGCGACGATGGGATCGAGATTGGCGGCGCGGATAGCGGGGTAAATTCCGAAAATGATCCCCACCGCCATACTGATGCCTACCGACAGTATCAGACTGTACGGCCTGATCACCGTTGGCATGCCCGCAAAATACGTCACAACCGAGGGAATAGAGATTCCGATCCCGATTCCCAGAAGACCGCCAATCGTTGAGAGAACGACCGTCTCGATGAGGAATTGACTGACGATCTGCTTTCGCCTGGCGCCCACGGCTCGTCGAATCCCGATTTCACGGGTCCGCTCGGTTACCGACGCCAGCATGATGTTCATGATGCCGATACCGCCGACGAGAAGGCTGATGGCAGCGATCGAACCCAGCACGATGTTGAACGTGCGTTTGGTGCCCTCGGCCTGCCGTAGCAGCGCCAGCGGTACACTTATCCGGTAGTCCGTTTTCTCATGAAACCGCTGAAGCATGAACTCAATCCCGGCGGCGGTTGGCTCGACATCCTCGTTCGTGCGCACTTGGACGATCAGCTGATGGAGCTCGACCATTTCTCTCTCTCTCGCGCCAGCGGTACGCCGGACAGTAATATCGCCGAAGCGCTCCCGGGCCACATTGATGGGAACGTATGCGTCGACTTCCTGGTCCGGGGTCTGCAAGCCGCCGGTTTTTACGAACTCGCTTTTGACGATGCCGACGACTTCGAAATAATTTCCTCCCAGTCGCAGGAACTCGCCGATGGTGTTCCGTGTCGCCAGCAGCCGGCGGGCGCCGTATTCAGTCAGCACGACGACATTGCTTCGCCGTGCGAGGTCACGTGGCGACAGGACGCGACCGGCGACGCGGTGGCGCTGAACGAGCTTAAACCAATTCGCCGTGGTTCCAACGATCCGTAGCTCCAGAGAGCGTTCGCGCAGTCGTCCTTCTTTGCGTACCAGTTTTACTGGTACCGTCCGTTCGACGGCTGCGAAGCCTTCGCGGATTCTCAACTCGTCGTTGTATAGCAGGCCGTAAATACTCATGCGCTTGCGTACCGTGCCTGATGCCTGTTCTTCGGCCGGCTTAGCCGAGGTGACAATGATGTTGGTGCTGCCAAGTTTGCGAATCTGCTCCAATACTTCCTG
>CAUZRT010000237.1:0-5466 GCA_963582235.1 Lentisphaeria bacterium | reverse complement strand
CCTGGATTCGACGACAAGGATGCCGTACCGATGGAACTGAAGGCGGGCGGCATCTCCGTTCATCACGTCAGGACGGTGCACGGCTCGACGCCAAACCGGACTGAACATCCCCGGCGACTGCTCCTCCTCCAATACTGCGCCATTGACGCCTGGCCGGTATTAGGCTGCAAGGACTGGGACAACTTCAACAACACCATCGTCCGCGGTGAACCCACCACCATCGCACGCGTCACGCATGTCCCCGTTCGTATGCCGCTGCCCCCGGCTGCCCAAGGCGGTTCGATTTACGAAAACCAGACGATCCTCGAAGAGATGAAGCTTGGCCAGTGATCTGTAAGGTATTTTCGTAACTTGACACTGGTGAATTACCGCGAGGCGTGGGGTATTGAGTCGAGACGCAGGCATTGTCTGTTTCACAGGAGCACGCGCCGCGGCGCTCGACGATGCGGTTATTGTTATTCGGTAATCCTACCGTACGGTAGGACCGGACAGTTCACAGTAGCACGGGCTTCCAGCCTGTTAATTCAGAGGCTGGAAGCCTGTTTTACAATAGACCAATTCGTGCAACCGATACCTGAACGGACAGTCCAATTTTCTCAGGAGCATCGGAACCGCGTGCTGCACGGGCGGCTTATGAGTGACATAAACACGGCGGTTCAGCGCCAATCGATCGTTCCACTTAGACCGCTGACCGGAGGGAGATAGCCCCGCATGCGGGGTAACTTCGATGGCAGCCAATGCCTTTTTCACGATGCGGAAAAACGCGTCATATAACAGACGAATCATGAAGCCAAAAATCCTCCTGACACCCACCAGTTTAGAAACAGAGAATATGATTCCGAGCCGCGCTGACGCGGGCTCCGGAATCTGGCCGGTCTCGCTGAATTGACCAGCGCGTCGAAAACGTTCACGGCAGCGCATGCCGACGGCGTCATCGCCGGGCCATTGCCAGCAATATTCCGTTGACCAACAAGTTTCATGACGCCGCCATGGAACTGCGCATCGTGGCGCGCTGTGGAGTCGGTTACGATGCGGCGACATAACAGTCAAATCCACCATACGCCTGGACACCAAGTCGATCGAGAAGGTGATCGACGCCATCGAAGGCCGTGAGCCGGGCCACATTCTCAATCCCGAGGTCTTGGAGAATCAGCGGCGTAAGGGGCGGATCCTGCGATTTTCCCGGGCCACCGGTCATTCTCTTCGGTCTGCTGAAGGAATGGGATTGGGAGGACTCCCGTGCCGATCTTATCGGCTGTTTCAGACTCCTGAACCTGATCAATCACCTACGCGCGGCATTTCAACCTGCTGAACTTAACCATGTTCAGTCAGGCTAGGTATATGATACCGGGCGTGGTGATCGGATTTGTCATCGGCATCCGGTTAAAATCGCGTGTATCGCCGGACCGGTTTCTTGTGTTGACCGTGATTCTGGTGAGCGTAGGCGGGGTGTTTACGCTGGTCCGATCGTGAAGGGAGGATTCAGGGTTCCCCCTTTCGTCCTGCGGGCTACGGCGCGGCAAGCAGGGTTTCCGCCAGAGGCGGACCATATCGAATGACATGGCAGTCGTCAGCCACGTTCAGTGCGCTGCCAGTTTTGGCAGTACGCGGAATATAGGACAAGGACGATTAAGTTTTAGGAGGGCCCTGAAACCTCTCTGGCGACGGATGGGGCCTATCTTACTTCGCCGACACCGCACGTTGCAGGATCTGCATGCCGGTCGCAGGGCGACGGTTACGGGTAGTCCCGTGATTGACGTCCCGCCGCTCGGCACCCAGTTCCACAGTCATAACTTCGCCGACAAAGTCGTCGACACGGGCATGCAGAATGGCTTGCGCCGTGCGGATCTATAGCCCATACGGACGGAATCGCGCTCCGCTATTTCGCAGGCCCGCCGCACGCGTTCCAGATTTGACTGTGGATCGCGCGACAGCCACGACGGCGGATTAGGTCGAAGTATTTTTGCGGAGGTCGCAGGAACGCAGTCCACCGCTTCGTGTTGCCGACACCTACTTCTTCCCCAGTGAGTCCAGCATGGTGTCGATGTCGGCGGTTGGCAGCTTGCAGGCAAAATTCTGGCATACAAATGCCGTGGCAGCGCCGTCCAGAGCCTGCATTGCCTCCGTATACGGGACGATGCGAGTGATGGGCGGCAAATCGGGTCCAGTCGGGCGCAGGATCAGCACCTTATTCGGAATATACCGTGTGCGGAGAGAAGCGAGCATGCGACCGGTATCAGTGCCTTCGGGAGAGCCGCAAACCACGATTTCGAACGACGGCCCCGCTGCGAAATTGAGCGCCAGTAGAAGTTGCGTGTGCCCCGCCGGGTGGGCATTCACTTTGGCGAAGGCTTTCATGATGGCATCGGCCTTCTGTTCGTAGTCGCTGTTAGCAGTTATACGGCCGAGGCGGATGAGATTCAGTGCAGCCACCGAATTACCCGACGGAATGGCACCGTCATAGATCTCCTTGCTGCGGACCAGCAGTTGCTCGCTGTCATCGGCATTCAGGTAGAGTCCGCCGCGATCCGCATCCCAGAAGTGCGCGACCATGATTTCCGTGAGTTGCAGCGCCCTCTCGAGATAGCGCGTTTCGAACGTTGCTTCGTAGAGATCGATCAGACCCCACACAAGAAAGGCGTAGTCTTCGAGGAAGCCGCGTTGATTTGAGACGCCGTGCCGGTGTAACTTAAAAAGGCGACCGTCGGAGTCCATCAGCGTGGTCAGGACGAAATCGGCGCTGCGGCGGGCGGCGGCCGTGTAATCGGCGTCGTCGAAGGCCTGGCCGGCCTTAGCCAGGGCAGCGATCATCAAGCCGTTCCAGTCCGTCAGGATTTTATCATCTTTCAGCGGATGGATGCGCTTTTCGCGGACATCGAAGAGCTTCTTGCGAATGCGCTCGAGGCGATTACCGAGCAACTCTTCATTGATGGCGAGGTCTTTGGCGATCACGCTCAAAGGTTGCCGCAGATGGGGAATATTATGCTGGGTTGATCGTCCCGTCGCTTCGTCCTTGAAGTTGCCCTCCTTCTTCAAATTGAAAACCGAGATGAACAGGTCGGCGTCCTCGTCGCTCAGGACATCGCGGATCTGCTTCGTCGTCCAGATATAGAACAGCCCCTCCTCACCCTCGCTGTCGGCGTCTTCCGCGCTGTAGAATCCACCCTCCGGCGATGTCATATCCCGCAGGACATAAGTAAAGATCTCACGGGCGAACCGGCGGTACTTCGTTTTGCCGGTGAACTGAAACGCCTCCGTGCATGCGATTGCCATGAGCGCCTGATCATACAGCATTTTTTCGAAGTGCGGCAGGAGCCAGTCCGGGTCCGTCGAGTAGCGGTGGTAGCCATAGCCAACGTGATCATGTATGCCGCCGAGACGCATGGCGGACAGCGTCCTCTCAACCATTTCCAGCGCCTTCTTGTCGCCGGTGCGCTGTGCATGACGCAGAAGGAACGTGAGGTTATGGGGCACCGGAAACTTCCGGGTCGTCCCGAATCCGCCCCTGCGGTCGTCGTAGGTTCGGCTCAACTGCCGGAAGGCCTTGTCGAGAGTCTCTTCGCTCAACCCCTCGCCGGGCGTACCGCCGCTGACTTTTTTCAGGTAGTTCGTGATCTGGTCCGCACGCGCGAGAAACTCCTCGCGGTTTGTCTGCCACGCCTTGCCGATCTTCTGGACGAGTTCGAGCATGCCAGGGCGCCCCTGTCCTCGGGATTCCTTGGGGAAATAGGTGCCGGCAAAGAACGGCTTTTTATCCGGCGTCATGATCACCGTCATGGGCCAGCCGCCACTGCCTTCGGTCATCGCCTGGGTGACCGTCATATAAACGTTGTCGACGTCGGGTCGTTCCTCACGATCTACCTTTATCGGCACGAAATACTCGTTCATAAGAGCGGCAACGTCACTGTCCTCGAAGGACTCGTGCTCCATGACATGGCACCAATGGCACGTCGAGTAACCCACCGACAGGAAGATCGGCTTGCCAGCGATTTTGGCCTTTTCAAACGCGGCATCGCCCCACGCATACCAATCCACCGGATTCCGTGCGTGCTGCAGCAGGTACGGACTCTTTTCGAATACGAGGCGGTTGAACTCTTCGCCGCCATCGGGGGGCAGCTTGCTAATGGCGTCGGGCGACGGCAGAGGTTTGCGCACGCGTCCCTTGCCGGCGGCACCAGCCGAATGCCCCGCGGTCATCAGCGCAACGCCGAGAAATAAAGCGATGGTAACCGGCAATGGTGAAGCGACTATCCGCGAAAAAGCGGGCCGATGCAATTGCATTCTCGAATCTCCCTTGTGGTGTTGGTCAAATCTAGCGCGGGATGCGCATGTAATCAAGACCTTCGATGCGGCAGGGCCGGATTGCAGTATTCCCGCCGACATTGTAAGTTTTCAGTTTGTGAGACTCACCTACCCAGTTGCGGGTTCCCGTAACAGCTAACGCCGAAGAAACTGCAGGCGGAGAACGCTTGACTTGAAACTCTCGGTAATTATTCCCGTATACAACGAGGCCAATACAGTGCTCGACGTGATCCAACGCGTCGATGCCGTTAACCTCGACATCGAGATCATCGTTATCGATGACTGTTCGACAGACGGGACACGGGAGAAGCTCGAGAGTGTCTCTGCCAATGAGCACATCCGCATCATTCACCATTCCGAGAATCTGGGGAAAGGTGCGGCGATTCGGACGGCCCAGGACGCTGTCACCGGCGACGTCGTCATCATTCAGGACGCCGATCTCGAGTATTCCCCGAGCGAGATTCCCAAGCTGTTTCGTTTTTTCGAAAAGGGTATGGCCGATGCAGTTTTCGGTAGCCGCTACTCCGGCCGGGAGTTCCTGGTCGATTCGTTTTGGCATTATGTTGCCAACAAATTCTTGACGACCCTGTCGAACATCTTTTCGAACATCCATCTAACGGACATGGAGACATGTTACAAAATGATCCGCACGCCGCTTTTCAAGGACATCGAAATCGAGTGCGATTGTTTTGGTTTCGAACCGGAAATAACTGCGAAGCTGGCGCGGAGGAAATGTCGCATTTACGAGGTTCCGATCTCATATACAGCGCGTCGTTTTGACGAGGGCAAGAAGATTGGATGGCGAGATGGCCTGAAAGCAATATACTACATTATCAAGTTCAACCTGTTCCGATAGATTTTTCCCTCATTGGGAAAAATCATGACGCAACGGACTTTCCGCCACAGGCGGATCAGCCTGCGGCGGAAAAATCCGTTTAGAACAGGACACTCAAACTCTCCTGTGCCGGGGTGGCGGAATTGGCAGACGCAACGGACTTAAAATCCGTTGACCGTAAGGTCGTGCGGGTTCGAGTCCCGCCCCCGGTACCAAGTCTTCCGGCCTTATCTGACAAGGTCTCCCGCCAATCAAGACGGCCTGAACGTTACACTACCTTGCATTCAGTTTCACCGTCTTGCATTGCAAATAACAACAGCAAAACAACA
>CAUZRT010000236.1:0-5486 GCA_963582235.1 Lentisphaeria bacterium | reverse complement strand
GTTCAACCAACAGCAGATGTCGCCGGCCGCCTCTGCTATCCCGGCGTTGATCGCAGCCTGCGGTGAGCCGTCCGGTTCCGACGTGATCATGCAGCGATCGGCATACGCCTCGAGAATCGACAGCGTGCCGTCCGTCGAGCCGCCATCGCGAATGAAGTATTCAAGCACAAAATCTCCGCTCTGGGACAGCACACTCTCGACGGTTTCACGGATGAAACGTTCGCCGTTCAACACCGGAGTTACTATTGAGATCTTCGTCGGGATTTCCCTCGCAACGATCGTTAACCTATATTTTCACTTAACGGCACTTATGAGCGGCGCGGGACTCCGCATCCTGCTCCATAAGTTTGTTCTCTGAAAATTTTTCCGAACTGTGTTCCGGTGTCGCATCGCGGAACGCGCTGAATCAATACAATGGCAACTCTCATTGTCATACCGGCCTTTAATGAAGAATCGAGCCTGCTGTCAACACTCGACAGTCTCGCGTGCCTCGATTCCACGGAGTTTCATATCCTCGTTGTTGACGACGGCTCGAACGATGGCACGGCGGCGATCCTCCGGGAACGGTCACAATCGACAGAGAACATGACCTTTGTTTCATTGCCCATGAACGCAGGTATCGGCGTCGCTGTGCAGACCGGCTTAATCTATGCCCACAACCATGACTACGATTATGTTCTTCAGTACGACGCCGATGGCCAACACAGCGTGGAATCCATCGACGGTCTCCTGCGCGCCGCGACAGTCGACAACCTGGACCTTTGTGTCGGTTCGCGGTTTCTCAACGCCGACGAATCGAACTTCAAAAGTACGCCGGTGCGGCGTATCGGCATCCGATTCTTTGCCCGGCTCATCGGTCTGCTGGCGGGGGTCCACGTCACCGATCCGACAAGTGGTTTCCGGGTTTATGGCCGGCGGGCCATCGCCGTCTTCGCGCAACAATATCCCGATGATTTTCCTGAACCCGAAGCATTATTCTGGTGCACGCGTAACGGGCTGCGTGTCGGCGAATCGGCGGCCAAGATGCACGTGCGCCAGGGCGGCGTCAGCTCCATTCGCTACGCCCGAACGGTTTATTATATGATCAAGGTGACCATCGCAATTATCATCGATAGAATTCGCAGCAAGGAGGTATGAGATGACGGCAGAAACGTTGATGCTGATCTGTGGTACCGGGCAGTTTCTGATTACCGTGTATTGGGTTCGGAAGCGGGAATTGCGAGAGAAATACGCGATCGTTTGGTTGGGTCTCGCGACAATGCTGCTGCTGGTCGGCATATTTCCCACCCTGATCATGGATTTTGCCGACTGGACGCACCTGAGCTTTCCGGCTGCCGCACTGTTTTTTGCGTTGGCCGCAATCTATCTGTACGCCTTTACCGTTTCGATCTCCTTGTCGCATCAATATCGACGCAGCATCCGGCTGAGCCAGGAGATAGCCTTGCTGGAACAGCGTATTCGAACCTTGGAGACGGAACAGTCGTAGGGGGCCCGATCAGGCTAGATCGGGAGCGGCAAACGCGTCGATCCGGCCACGGGCCTCCTCCGCCCATTCCTTCGAGCCCGCCGCCAGGATGGGAACATCGCCGCCGGCAACGATCATCCGGTAATCCAATGTCAGACACAATTGGAAAACCTCCGGATGGCGGCCGACGGTGACCGCGATGCGCCCGTGGTTGCGGCACGCCGTACCGACCGCGGTCAGGTCCGCTTCGAGATCATCGACGGTTGCCGGTATGTCCATTCGATGCCCGCGCCGGAGAAGAACATCGTCCGGACCTAAAAAGAGTCCGTCAATGCCGTCCACAGCAGCAATGGCCTCCACGTCTTCGATGGCTTCTGGTGACTCGATCTGGACGATTAGGATCGGTTCCCGGTCCGGATCGTGACTGAAGCCGCGGCCATACAGATCGATCGGGCGGCGGCCGCCGTAGGATCGGCGCCCAAGCGGCGGGAAGCGGACCGCATCCACTGCCTGTTGCGCTTCCGCCGCGGTATCGACGCACGGAACGATGACGCCGGGCGCTGCGGTATCGAGCGTGAGGCTGATGGCAGCCACGTCATTCCAGGGCACGCGCACAAAGGCCGGGCGTTGAATCAGATCGCAGGCCCGAACCATGGCAAGAATCTCCTGGTACCCCATCTGGCCGTGCTGACCATCGACCCACACCCAGTCCCAGTCGGGACCGATCCGTTCGACGATGCCGGGCGCCGGATACATAACACCCAGCCCCAGTTGCGGTTTGCCGCTGGCGAGCCGGTTTCGGAACGTTGTCATGAGATCCTTGTCTCAATTATTTTCAGACGTGTTGATATTTTCATCGCGTGACAGTCTGCGCACGTCTCCAATCCGAGCCCGGGGGCATGCACAGCGATGACACTGAACTCATCGGTTTACTAATAGAGGGCAGCCGGCACCATTGCAAGAGACCCGCCCACTGCTTGGACGAAAAACCTTAAGGCGGTACTTTCAGTTATCCGTCGACAACCGTAACGGGAAAGCAAGGGATTCTTTATGGACACCGCCGTGTCCGGCAAAAATATTTTCTACAGGAGCGTCCGACAACCCGCCTGGCGGCTCCTGAAACTTTGCTGCCGGACGCCACTTGGAGGGCGAGCGTCCCCGCGAGCCGGAGCAACGTCGCATCGGCTCGCGGGGACGCTCGCCCTCCAAAGTGCCGACTGGAATCAACTGGTTCCCCCAACATCACGTTGGTACGTTGGCACGCCATGTGGGTTCCGCTCCAAATAATTCCGCCTGGAAGGGATTGTCACGGGATGGAACGCGACTCACGTGGCCAAACACCTAAAACCCAAAACCAAGTTTCTTGGGAGGTCATCAATGAAGTTGCTGCTCATGGTCTTCGCAATCGTTGGCGCGACCAGCGTCGTCGCCAAGGAACCGGAAACAAAGGGGATCGATTTCGAGACCAATGTGCTGACCGCACCCGGCGCTCGATACGTCTTAGGGCAGATCTCGAAAAACCGCAAAGATCAGTATTTGCTAAACACGGAGACGGGACGCGTCTGGCAATTGGTGATCGACAAGGAGGGGACGCTGTTCCTGCAGCCCATTTTCTTTCAGTCACTGCAGGGCAAAATGGTGGCCACGCCGTTGGCCGAGGAATGAGGTAAGAAAACGAGAGCTCCTTTTCTTACTCGGGAGTCACATACGCGGCGGTAATCCCGCCGTCGACAACAAACTCGGCGCCGTTGACGTAGGATGAGTCATTGGAGGCCAGCCAGAGCGCGGCTTGCGCCATCTCCGCTGCCTCGCCGAATCGGCCCATGGGGATGTGAACCAGACGTCGCTGCTTCTTTTCTTCCGTATCGAGAAATTTCATCAGCATATCCGTGCGCAGCGGACCCGGGCACAGGGCATTGACACGGATGTTCTCCCGCGCATGGACGATGGCCAGCTCGCGCGTCATGGCAAGCACACCGCCTTTGCTCGCAGTGTACGCGATTTGAGGCGTTGCGGCACCCAGCAACGCCACGAACGAGGCGGTGTTGACAATCGAGCCGCCGCCGGCACGGCGCAGGGCGGGAATGCCGTACTTGCACCCGAGGTAGACGCCTTTCAGGTTGACAGCCATCGTTCGATCCCACACCGCCTCCTCCGTGGTTTCGGCATCGGCGTCGTCATCGAGCATGATCCCGGCGTTGTTGAAGAGAACGTCGAGCTTGCCGAACGCCACCTCGGCTGCCTCGATCATGCGACGGCTGTCATCGTCGACGGCGACGTCGGCATGCACGTAGACCGCCTCGCCTTGTGCCGCCGTCACCATCTCAGCGGTCTGGTTGCCGGTGCCGTCATCGATATCAACACAGACTACACGGGCGCCTTCGCGAGCAAAGAGCACCGCGGTTTCCCGGCCGATGCCGCTGCCTGCGCCCGTTATCAAGGCCACTCTGTCATTCAGTCGCATTTGATGATCCGCAGATTCCCATTTCCTGCAGTGTTGGTCGTAATTAGGTGCTAAAGGCCTAATTAACCGTTAATGTAATCGTCGCCCGGTGGCGTTCCAGGGCGTTCTCACGGGTCTTGTAGTAGAGGCTGAACCTTTTGTATGGGGCAGAGCTTCGCTTAAAATTACCGGTGAATTTCTCCTCGGCGTACTTGCTCTTGACGCTGACACGCCGCTCATCCCACGGTCCGCTCACATCCAGTGTGCGAATCCAATCCGAAAACTTGGCCTTTCGATGATACGGATACTTGAAGGATTTTCGCTTGTCGTTTTTCAGCACTTCCCGTGTTCGTATGCGACAGCCCTTGAGCGCCGCTTTCAGCTCGTCATCCGGTATCTCATCCTCAAAATCGTGGGACTGCGGAAACTTAGTCGAAATGCGAAAGATTGTCGGTTTTCCGACGTTCGGACAAAAGTGCCCGCCACTCACGGAGACTGAATTCTCCATGAACGCGTAGGTGAGAACGAAATCGACCGAGTCCTGCAGGTTGCTTCTGAGTACAATTCTGTCCGGCTGCAGGACTGGTTCCGGCGGGTTGATGAACCGCGCGATCCGACAGAGTTTCTGCCCCTTGCCCTTGCGCCTGTAATAGCTTTTGTCGATGGAACCGAAGTCGAACGGCTCGCCGGTGCGCGTGCCGTTCGACTTCAAATGAATGCGCAACGTGCCTTTGTGCATCCATGACGGCATCAAAGTTCTCGTTAACATAGACGGCGTGCTTTCCCTTCCATTTGCCGGCCTTGAACGTCGGCATCACGGTCGTTTCCTCGATCTCGGCAATCTACAGGATCTGCGGCATTGACGCCGGGCATTGCCAACAACAGGACCGAAGCGATCAATGTATGGCCGAGCCGGCACATAGGGCAAGGAGATGGTGAATAGTGAATGGTGAATGGCGCTAGCCCGACGAAGCCACGACGGACGAAGTCGGGTGAATGGCGCCAGCCCGGTCCCGGATTTTCCAGTATTTTAGCATTTGTTAACTTGGGGCTAACTTCGGTAAAATGCAGATCCATTCGTAATCCATTTCGACTCCGTCCGTCCTCACTTTGGTGACATCGATCCATGAAAAATGGACTTAAACGAGATTGACAACGAAAACTTTTTAGCCGAATTCGAGTGACATTTCGACCTTCTTGCCGTCTTCGAAAGGCTGAACGAGAAGATTTCCGTTGTCCTGCATGACCGCGCTGAAATTCCCATGTCGATACACGGAATGAGCGTTCGGCCAATCATCCTCACCCAGTGTCGGCGGGGATTTTACGGGTTTCCCCGACGCCTTGTCGCCGGCGCCGCACAGCTTCCCCGCCGTGAACAGCGGCAAAGGGATCAAGAATGACAAAATTATTCACCGCGGCATACGTCCGTCGCCGTGTTATCGCTGCGTCAGCGGAATCTCCAGGTTGCCGGAGGAACACGACGGCTGGAATCTGCTGCGGCTCAAGATTGTCTGGCAATGAAAAAATTGCAAATGTGTGGGTTCACCGTTTTTCGACGGTGCGCAGCGGTGATATATT
>CAUZRT010000235.1:0-5500 GCA_963582235.1 Lentisphaeria bacterium | reverse complement strand
CCGGCCGCCGAACTCATCGCCACATTTCATATTGCCATGTACATCAGCCGCGGGGTGGCCCTGGCACGGAACGACAAAGGGGCGCGCCCCGCGCGCTGGGCCGCAAGGCATGTCCAAAAGCTGGACCGAACGTTTCGCCGGCAGCTCGACAGATCCATTGATGAACCGTCTGCTTTTACCGCGGTGGTTTCACAGACGCCGGGTTGGGACTTGCGGTGGTCCGGCCTGATATCTCCGGATTCCGACGTGACGACGCCAGGCGGAATCGCCATGCAGAAAATCCAGGCGGCGACGCTTGCGCTTATGCGGCTTGTCCAGGACAACCACGAGAAGGCCCAGGAAGCGTCGCTGCACAAGGTGTTTGACGAGCCCCGCAAAGTTGCGGCCGCCATCCACTCCCACGACGAGACCATGCGGCGGCATCTGCAGTCCGCCGCATTGATCGGTGACGGCGCCGATACGATTTTCATTCTGGCGATCGGCGGCTCCCACAATTCCTGCCAAATGGCGGCCGTGCCCCTCCTGGCCGGCGCCGAGTGCGAACGGCCGTGCCTGCGATTCATCAATACGCTCGACGAGGCTGTCATCGGCGACATGTGTCGGGTAATCAAAAGAAATCCGCTTGGCTCACGGATCGTTTATATTTCCAACAGCGGTCAGACTGTTGAACCGGATGTCGCTTACTGGTACGCCATCCTGGCATTGCTGGACGGTGTCCGCGGCTGCAGCGGATCACCGGACGAATGCGAATCGACGCCGGCATCCGATGGCGCGGAGACCGCACGCCTGGGCGCGGCGCATCTGGGACAGCGCCTGTACCCTGACCTGGCCCGCCTCGGAATGGAGCGGCAAATCCGTCCCCATGAATGGACGTTGCTTTCGCAGCGCATCCTTGTCATTACGGGCCACGGCTCACCGTTGTGGAGTCAGACCGAGTTTCTGCGGTTTCATCAACTGCCCCACCCGGAGACCAATGGCCGGCAGTCCATTTTCAACCTCACGGTCTGGCTCATGTCCGTTGCGGGAATGAAGGAGATGGCGGCGGACTTTGTTGAGGGAGCCGCCGACTACGTCGCGCAGATGTGGCTGAACGAAGACGAACACCGGGCGGCCGCCGACCTGATCGGACCGCTCCGACGCGGTGAGGCGACCGCCGATCAGGTGGAAGCGGCCATGGTTCTGACGGCCCGCAACGTGGGTATGCTCGCAGGCACTGTAATCGGGGCGCTGAATCGGCCGGAAACCAGCGGTATCGACGAGTTTGGCTTCGATCCCGCACCTGAACTTCGGATGATATATCTTTCCGAAGTCCTGCGCAGCGACTGGCTGCATGAGAACATGGCCAATGAGAGTATTATGAAAGGGCTGACGCAGTTTCATGCCACGGCCGCCAGCTCTGTTGATCCGCTGTGGCAGGTCGCTGCGCTGCAGCCCGGCCAGGTGCTGCTGTTGGTCGCGGATGCGGCGGGAAACGATGACCAGCGGCAAGAGGCGCTGATTCAGACAATTGCCGACGACTGCGAAGGGCGCGGCATCCCGGCCGTCGTTCTGCGACTGAACAGCGCTTCAGCGCCTGAAATGGGATCGGCGGTCATGGATCTGATGAGCTGGTCCATCGGGATCGGCGGGCAGCAGTTGACGCCATCGGGGAAGGAGGCGGACGAGAACGCTTACGGCCAGCGCGTTGTCGAGGAACTGCGGGACCAGACACGGGAAGTCATCGATCTGGCAAGGGGCTGCGCGGCCACGGGCGTCGATGATCTCGACGACGTCTGGGATCATGCGGCCGCCGATCATGGCGTTGCCAAGGCGTTTGTCCGGGCCGGTGCGGCGATCGCACAGGATATCGGCGGGGCAATGCACGGCAATGTCGCCGGCCTCGACGGCCGCCACGTGTGTTGCGTCACCGCTAACGCCGAAACGATCGAGGCGGCGGTCACCGCACGTGTCGACCGCCTCGGCCGCGGCATGAACATAGCGGCGTGCTACATCATCCATCCGATCACGAAATTGGTGACGACCGTTCGCCTCCAACCGGGAGGCGACTATGTCGCAGTGTTCGATGTGGACGATCTGATCCAGTCCGTCGTACTGGGTAATGCGTCAACGGCCATCTGGGCCCTGTTCAAGTTGCCGACCGATGACGGTGAGAACGGCAAACTTACCCGCGAGAATCTGGCGACGTTGATGGTCATCAGTTTTGGCGCCCATCCGACGGCACTGATCATTCGTGAAGCATACGAATCCATGGTGGCAGTGTACTACGACATCATGGATGAAGCGACGATTCGGCCCCGGCGCAACCAGAAAGGCGAATACCAGATCACCATGACACCGACGGGCGGCAAATTCGTTACCATGAGTGGTGACCTTGCGGCGTATCCGCGAGCGGTTCGCGACTTTCACATGGCCCTTACGAACGGCGAGGGAAAGGCGCGACACATGGGTTCGCTATTTGCCAATCTCATTTATACGGCCATCGCCGGTGGCGGTGCCACGGGCGGCGTGATGACGCAAACGGAAGCGTTCCTGTTCGCCCTGACATGGGAGGCCGCAAAGGGCGCACCGCCGATCGTTATTGACAGGAACGGAAAGCAAGCCGCACTGGAAGAGCTGAGCGTCGATGATTTGACGCTCGCCAACGGCGGACCACACAATCTCTTACTGGTCGCTGCAAATGAAACGTGGATGCACAAACTGTGGGTGGAGTTCCTTGCCGAAGCCCGTCCGGAACACCTCCGGCCGGCGGCACGATTGATGGTTCGTCCGCCGCCGCCGCCGGATGCGGAATTCGACGCCGCAATGTCCGCAGACACGCCGACGCTGGCCCATGTGGCGGCCGCTGAACTGTCCCGGGATCCGCTCCTCGACGATGCTGCAGCCAACAGGCTTGCCCGCGTATTGAACGACTTTGCCGCCATCGGACCGAACCTGGCGATCGCCTACAAAGACACGAGATCAAAAGGCGGAGCCGGTGCCAACAACGCCGGCGACGACCGGCTTGTTGTGGATGCATACGCAGAGCAGCGTGCCGAAGAAGCCGTGGTGCACTCCGGCATCGTCTCCCATGTGGTCAGTGAGGAAAGCAATGTTATGACTGCGGCAGAGGTGGCCGCCAAGGTGTCGGAACGAACACGCCGCCCCGTCCAAAAGCTCCCTGGCGGGCTGACCGTTCAACTGGAGGTGGATCCGCTGGACGGTACCGGGAATTTCGTCTCCGGATTTCCCACC
This sequence comes from Lentisphaeria bacterium, assembly GCA_963582235.1. Classification (GTDB taxonomy): domain Bacteria; phylum Verrucomicrobiota; class Lentisphaeria; order JABSQK01; family CAJWLW01; genus CAUZRT01. The sequence goes on along the minus strand of CAUZRT010000235.1, from coordinate 2,269 downwards.
GGCCCGATTTACGGCTTTCGGGATCGCGCATCGGGCAGGCTACTGGCAGCGATGACGTATCTGACCGGACCGAACCGGCTTCTTCTCCGCGTAGCTCATAAGACGCTGCTTTTCCAATGGGGCCAAATGGCAGGGAACGGCGGCGAGCCGGGATTCTGTTGTCTTGGCCCTGTTGTCGATCATGCCCGTGCAGAGACACCGCTTTGGTTCGGCGAGGGCGGTAAGACCGGAAAATGGTATCGCGGTGAACGCGAGGTGCGTGACCACCACTTGTACCGTGCCGGCGCCGTCGAGAGCAACCACGGCGGCGTCATCTCCGATCTCTACACAGTAACCGTGGGGGCGCACCGGGGTGTCGCTCGCAAGTTCTACGCCTATCCGGGTCAGGAGGGCAGCCCGACCGGCAAGCTTCGTCTGGTGGAAGTCTCGGCCCTGCAGGCAATCGCTGCGGTGAAAACGCCGTCGTTCTCCGCGTGGATTGAGAGCCGCGCCGGCGCCGCGCAGATCGACCGTCTCTGCCGACTGCTGGCAAAGGCATTCCTTGGCATTGTTCCGGAGGAGTTGCAACGTATGGCGTACGCCGGCAACGTCATGAGGGAACTGGCACTCGATTTCGTGTCGGCCAGCGAGGGGCTCACCGGATTTTGGGGTGAGTCGATTTTCCCCAACTGGAGCATCGTCAATCTTGCCGCCGAGACCGAGGTCCCAAAACGGGCGGTGCCCGTCGCCATCGGGCCCGCCGAACTAGTCCATCACTTTCAGGACCTGCACTGGTCCCGCCTTGTCGAGCAGGGGCGTGCCTCGCGTATGGAGCGGCTTTTCGTCTCTGAGCTGCGGCGCATCAGTCGTGCGACACTAACGGATCCCGATGCCTGGACCGGTTTGGAGCAGGATTTCAAAGTGTGGAATCCGGTGCGAGATGATGATTGGCAGGATGCAGGCCCGTATTCCCGTCTTGCGCATCTGAAACAGTTTCCCGACGTCGTGGCCCTAAAGCTGTTTTGGGGCGGCTGGGTACGCGTGTTCGGCCCGGGCAATGTGGCTGAGCCGCACCTTATTGAGCGTGCTAAGGAGCAGGAGGATCTTCTCAATACACACATTTACTCGCAACCCACGGGCCCTTCGCTCAGCGGCTCGAGTTGCCTCCTCGCATCGGAGGCGAGTTGAAATGATAACGCTCGACAGATCTGAAATTGTACTGACCGATTACCCGTTTTTCAGGAACCTCGAACCGCACTTCGTGGATGTAATTCTGAAAAGCGGGCCCGTTCACTGTAGCTTCGCCGGTGGCCAATACCTGTTCTCTGAAAACCATGCGGCCGACAAATTTTATCTCATCCGCCGCGGAAAAGTGGCGCTGCAATCGTTTATAGGAAGCCATAGATTTGTCACCCTTCGGACAACGGGTCCAGGGGACATTCTTGGGTGGTCCTGGCTGGTACCGTCGCGCCGGTGGCGGTTCAGCGCCATGGCCATGACACCGGTTGCCGCCGTTGAATTTAACGGCTGGCAGCTGCGGCATGATTGTGAGACGAATCGCAAGTTCGCGAGCGCATTGCTCAAGCGCTTTGTCACGATTGAGGCGGATCGTCTTGAATCGACCCGCAAGTGGTTCGCTTCGATGGCCAGCTTGGCAGAATTGCAAGGTACCTCGGCCGTTCCCGGCTGAGATGTCCTTATCATCGAGTGCCCGGGCCATAACACGGGTTAATTCAGCCGGCTTCGCCGGGACTTTGATCCTACCGTACGGGTCGGACAAAGATACGCAAAGGAAGGAAATGGAGAATTATTTACTGATCCGAATCTCCGTCTCAAGGTGGAGAATTTATTTTCAATCGAAAGCGATTCTGGGCCAGTCAATAATTCGTCTCTTTGCGTTGCTTTACGCCTTTTCGTCGAGGTCATGAAAACCGTCGGCTGACGGATCACTATAGTCAACATATTTGGCACTTTATAAAAAAGATCGAGTAAAAACAAATTCCTATGCGATTCACTTAGCCGGCTTCGCCGGGGGCGTAAAAAAAATAAATTCCTAGACGAACAAGTAACGGGAAGTCACAGGCGTCCAACGGCACCGAAAACCAAAGTAATCAATGAAAAATAAGGACATGCCAATGTCGACAGTAATTCTAACAAAGAAACTCCGAATCGCCTGTCTCTCGACCTACCCGCCCCGCCGATGCGGCATCGCCACCTTCAGCGCTGATCTCTGCGATGCCATTTCCGATGAGCTTGACGACCCGAAGTGCTGCCAGATCTTCGCGATTAA
>CAUZRT010000234.1:0-5510 GCA_963582235.1 Lentisphaeria bacterium | reverse complement strand
GGATGGCCGTCGCGACGGTCCGGGCAAGGCGCTTCTCATTGATGCCGTTTTCGCTGACATGGGCCGCGAGATTGATCGAGCCGAGGTTGCAGACGGCGGTTTCCTCAATGGACGTGTTCAGCAGGATCTCCGTGCACAGGTTCGAGCTGTGGACAACGCCGGAATGATCCTGCGGCGACCGGATATTGGATGGATCCTTGAATGTCATCCACGGATGTCCGGTCTCGAACAGCATGGACAGCATTTTGCGCCACAGCTCGACGGCGTCGACACGCTTATGCTGACGCAACTGACCCCTCTCCGCCATTATTTCGTATTCGCTATAGCGCTTATCGAAGGCGCTACCGTACAAGTCATGCAGGTCGGGGGCCTCGCTGGGGCTGAACAAGGTCCAATGTTTCTCCTCAGCGACGCGTTTGATGAACAGGTCCGGAATCCAGTTGGCCGTGTTCATGTCATGGGTGCGCCGGCGTTCGTCGCCGGTGTTCTTGCGCAGTTCCAGAAAGTCTTCGATATCCAGATGCCAGGTCTCGAGGTAGGCGCACATTGCGCCCTTGCGCTTGCCGCCTTGATTAACGGCGACGGCAGTGTCATTGGCAACTTTGAGAAAAGGGATGACGCCCTGGCTCTGGCCGTTGGTTCCCTTGATGTAGGAGCCGGTTGCCCGGACGTTTGTCCAGTCGTTGCCGAGGCCGCCGGCCCATTTCGACAGCCGGGCATCGTCTGAGACGACTTTGAAGATGTGCTCGAGGTTGTCCATCACCGTCGACAGGTAGCAGGAGCTCAACTGCGGATGGCAGGTGCCGGCATTGAACAGGGTCGGCGTCGAAGAAATAAAATGGAAGGTGGATAAAACGTTGTAGAATTCAATGGCACGCTCTTCTTTTTTCTCGCCCTCTTTGACGGCAAGGCCCATGGCGACGCGCATCCAGAAGTACTGCGGCGTTTCGATCCGACGCCCTTCGACGTGCAGCAGGTAGCGGTCGAATATGGTCTGTAGACCGAGAAAGCCGAACTTTTGATCGCGCTGCAGTTCCAAGGCATTGGCAATCTTTTCAAGGTCAAATGTCAGCAATGCCTCCGACAGTCTTTCATGCTTGACGCCGATCTCGAGGTAAACGCGGAAACCACGGCGATGGACGCTTTCGATTTCGTCCGCACTGCAGGATTTTCCAAAGACGCCCCGGTAAATCGACTTGAGTAACAGCCGGGCGGTCACAAATGTATAGGCCGGCTCCATTTCGAGACGGGACTTGGCCGCCAGCGTCATGGCCTTGTTGATCTCATCCGGTGTAATGCCGTCATATACCGAGCGCAGCACTTCCTGGGTAATTTCCTGCGCCGAACAGCGATCCTCCAGACCGCGGCAGCTTTCATAGATGTCGTCCCGGATACGGCTCGGGTCCAGCGGTACGCGGTTGCCGTCCTCCCGGGTCACATAAATGCCGGTGTCGTCGTCGGTCGGTACCGGGAGGTCATACCGCAGGACACGTGCTTTTTTACGATCTTCTCGATAGACTATGTAGCAACGCGCAACGTCAAAGAAGCCGCCTTGCATGAGCTGTTTTTCGACAGCATCCTGGACACGTTCGACTCCGATATCGGCGCCCCGGATCGCTTCGCCGAGCACCGTTTGCGTCACGGCATCGGTGACGGACTGCACATTGTGCCGCGATTCATCGGACAAAGGCTGGCTTTGATCGAACCCGGAATCGGCTTTGAACGCTTTCTCGACAGCCCGGAATATCCGGATGTCGTTAAACACCTCGATACGACCGTCACGTTTGCGAATGGCAAATTCGCGATCTTGAAGCGGGTCAATTCCCGAGAGATTCAACTGAACATCGGCTTGCGGCTTGATCATTTAGCGATTCCCTAGAAACAACAGCTTGTTCGGTCGCCGAATCGGCAACGCCTATTTGGATTGAGCCGGGCCGGAACGGGTTGGGGCGTCTCGGGGCCGGATTCGTGAGAGATGAGCGGACCGTCGGTAATCCGCAAGCTGTGGATTTTTGTCGGCACGATTGTATTCCCCGTGGGGGTGGATCGCTTCCCGGACATGTCTGTCGACAATCGCGCCGGCATTATCCGGCATTATCCGGCATTATCCGGCATTATCCGGCATTATCCGGCATTATCCGGCATTATCCGGCATTATCCGGCATTATCCGGCATTATCCGGCAGATTTTCGGCAAAACACTACGCCAAGCCGATTTACCTCCGAAACCACAAGATGTAGTGGTCGCGGAAAGCATGGACATCAAAATATAGGGATGCGGCGCACCAAGATCAAATTAATTTTCAATTTTTGTTGTATATTTCATCTAACTACCTATGATTCAACGTGTTGATTTTATAGCTAAAATCCTAAAACGAAATTTTACTACTTTTGGCATAAACGCGGTAAAAATTCGTAAAGACTAAATTAACTTGTTGTGTTTTGGATGGTTATGCTGGAATTCGGCTTTTCTGCCGCCGGTGAGGACCAAGTCCATTGGGTACCCCGTGGCGAACGGAAAAACTGGATTTGGCGAAAATTGCAGCGGTCGCGAAAAACCGGCGGATAAAATTTATTACATGTAACAAATACCGTTGTTAAAGTAGATTACGGCTCGAGTCCAAAATGGATTTTCCGCAAATTCGCGGCGTTTTTCCGCGAAAAACGAACAAAAGTGGCGGAAGCGGCTGAAAATGACCGACCTGCTGTTTGTTTACGGCACATTACGCAAGGATATGCCGACGCCGGCGCATCGCTTCCTTTCGGCTCATAGCGACTTCGTCGCGGAGGGAAGGATCGGCGGTATTCTGTATGATACCGGCCATTACCCGGCGGCAATCGTTGATGGCGACGCAAGGCGATCGATCGTAGGTGACGTCTTTCGCCTTCGCGCTCCGGCGGCCGGACTGCCGGTGCTGGACGAATACGAAGGGTGCGCGGCGGCGGGCACCTCAGCCGCACTGTTTCGTCGCGAGTTGGTGCCCGTAAGGTTGGCGAACGGCGCCTCGGTGGCGGCCTGGATCTACATTTATGACCGTCCGGTCGCCGGCTTAGTCGAGATTCCCTCCGGCGACTATCGGCAGTATTGTTCGTCGTCGGAAAGCGTTTGACCGGCCGGTCAATGGGTGGATTCTGACAGAAGCCGAACGCCATATCCGACGACGGAGGAGACACCGATCAGTTTGATGCCGCGAAAGCCCTCGTGCACAGGATAGAAGGCGATGGGGCGGCCGTCACGATTCCAGCGCGGATGCAGGTCGCAACGTATTTCGCCGTCGAGCGCACCGGCGTCGACGGCGCCGATATCGACGCGCTCGTCGCCATCGACGTTGGTGTCCGGAATACCGTTGTAGCCATAGCCCGGCCGTGTGTGTGCGACGCACGCGAAATCGTTGCCAATCGCTTTGCTGCCATCGGGGCTGACGCAGTAGACGGCCCGCGGCAAGCCGCGCTTCTCCCCTGAAAAAACGTTCTGAATGACTGCCTCATAACGACCGTCGCCGCGCGTCTTATAATGGCCGTCGTCCGGCTTCAGGCGAACAGCATCGAGTCTCTGCGCCCGTCTTGTGCTCATTCAGGTGAACGCCCCGTCCCGGAGCTGGCGGTCGATCTCGCGCTCCATGTCATCCTGCGGATCCTTCCAGTCGTCCGGCTTCATAATCTTGCCGTCGTCGCGCTTGACTACCTTACCGTTGACGACCTTCTTCATGTTGGCTGTGTGGACGATTTCGAACAGGCGATCCAGATTCATGCCGTGTTTGATGGCGCAATCGCAGATGTAGTAGATGGCGTCGACCAGGGCATCTGCCTGTTTGGTGATCGTGTCGGCCTGTTCCAGTTCATCCAGTTCGTCGTCAACCATCTTGCGAATGAATGCGATTCGCTCCGGACTCATCCTCTGGGGACGGTCCGTGATTTCGTCATTGCAGGCCAGGGTGAATTCCCGGACAGTTTCAACGTAGTTCATGATGGAAGGAGGGTTGGGAAAATCAGGAGGTTCGAGAGGGTGAGGTCGCGACGTTCGATACTGCTAAAAAACGTACGTGTCCAGCGTATTTCGCAGGGTGAAGGGTTCAGCGCTCGTCCTCGATTGCCAAGGTTGCGCCCTGCAAGAAACATATCGTCCTCGTCCTTTGTCCTCGATTTCCAGGTGGTTTCGGGGACGAAGGACGAATAAGTTACAAGGGCGAATCACGGCACTGGAGTGTTTACAATTCGTTACGGAAGTACCGATTTCCGAACACCTGACACCCTGGTTTTTCAGCGGCATCGAGGTAGGGAACATAACCTATGAACGCCGAGGTCCCATGGTTCCCGAACAATATTCTTACTCGGCCGCGATCGCCTTCAAATAGAATTCACCGAAATTCTCGACTTCCGTTTCGAAGAGTGCGTCGCTGGTGTAGTAGTCGCGTGACAGCGTGTAACCAAGGCGTCGAACCGGAAGCTGCGTCGCCGACGTTTCAGGGAATGGGTGCAAGGGAGAATAGCCGGGAGGCATGTCGCTATTTTCTCGGGATCGTCGGCCGCCGCACGCTGCGATCCGTCTCCGTCAGCCGACGGATATGACGGGTTACTACGATGTGAAATCCTACCGCACGGTAGGACCGGACGCATCAGTGGCACAGACATTCCTGTCTGTGCCACTGGTACATCCGATTGCAATCATTGGTTCGACGAACAACGCGGGCAAGTTTCTGAAGAAGCATCAGACGTCAGTCATCATCCTGATTCCGACTCATTCATCGGGCACTGGTCCCGCCTCGGTACCGCGCTTGATCTGGAGAAACTTCTGGATCTTCTTATTGGCGATCCGGAAGCCCTTGGCGCCGGCGCCACGGACGGCAACGTCTTCGAAATTCAGCTCGGCTTCGTTAACCTTCTGTCGGGGCGCCGGGAAGAATTCGCAGCGAATCACAACACCGCGGCGGTCAAACAGTTTGACAACGCGCGCGCCCTTGGGCACCGTCTGGTACTCGCGATCGAGTATGAACTTGTCGATCTGGAAGCGTTTGGCGAAGCACAGCCCCGTTTTCCGCTCGCGGTAAATCATGCTGTAGACCTTTTCCTTATCGGACTTGGCCACCTCGGCAACGGGGCCGACGTACAACTTCTCCGGTATCGCCGTGACCTTGTACGTACCGTCGGACTTGATGATGACAATCCGGTCATACTCCGTGCAGACGATGTGGTGTTCGGACTTGACCGCCGTGCCGATGTAGCCGCTGCCGCGGTCGACGCCGACTTTGATGTTGCTGAGGGCGATCTCACGGACGTTGACCTCTTCAATGTTGGCGATTTCGGTGTGCCGCGGAAAATCCCCGCCGTACTTCTTGATCAGGGCGCGAATGTACTTCTTCGTGGTTCGCGTGATGTGCGCAAGATTGTCCTTGACTTCCTCAATTTTGACAAGGATGTCATCGAGGTCCTGCTTGTTTTTGTTGAGGTCAAACAGTGAGATGCGCCGAATCGGCACCTGCAACAAGCGCTCGATGTCGTCGTTGGTCACAT
>CAUZRT010000233.1:0-5548 GCA_963582235.1 Lentisphaeria bacterium | reverse complement strand
GGCTGGGAATGGACCCAGGCGCTGCTGACCCTGGCCGGAAAAAACGGCAGCGCCGTTTCGGACAAGACGGACAAGCAGACGCTGATCCTGATCGTACAACTGCTGGGAGGGGAATAGTGCCAACCCGCCTTCGCCGCCGGCTGGCAGACATGGCGGCTACGCCCATCACGTAATATTAGGAGACGTCGGATGAAGACTGCGATTTTGATACTTGCTCTGGTTTGCTGCACGGTGCTTAGCGATCCCTGCGGCATGGTGCCCCCCGTCATATTGACTGCTGGTACTCCGGAGCTGATGCGCAGCGGGAATCAGCTGACATATGTCTTTTTCAAGGACGGTATTGAGGACATTGCGCTACGGCCCGGCTCCAAGGACAAGTTCACCAACTTCGGGATGCTGATCCCGTTCCCTGCGGTGCCGGAGATCCGCAAGGTGCCCGACAACATCTTTCCGCATATTGAAAACGGGCCATTGTACCCACCCCAAGTTGTCATCGATCTCTGTCCCAAGCCTCCGATGCTGATGCTCTCCGCGGGTGCTCCTGAGGATGTCGATAACGACGAACTGATTTGGAAAGACCAGGTATAAGGTCATCAAAGAAGAAGCCGTCGGCATGTATCAGGTCGTCGTGCTCGAGGGCGCCACCGAACATCCCCGAAGCTATATCTCCCATTGCGGTGTGGCCATGCTTCCACGGAGGTCGGTATAGCGTGTCGGCAGCAGGATCGGCCGGTTGAACGGGGGGGGAGGGATGGGTGACGGGTGGAAGTGCGGGCATCCGGGGCCCACGTCCGGCTCTGCCATTCACCACTTGGCGACGAGCCCATTGTCGGCGTCGAGATTTACCTGGCCGCCGAACGTATTTGAAATCAACGGGGCGTTCAAGGGGACCGTTTGCTCGCTCGGCAAGTCGCACTTAATCGCTTGCGCTTCGAGCGTTGGATTCGTGGATTCGGGGATCCGCAGGGTGTACAGAATCTGGTCGATACGGCGCCTGGTCATGACGTCTCCGCACAGGAAGATCGTGATGAACAAACCCATTATTCCCACGGCGCGGGGCCGGTGATGCGGGAAATCCCCATGCGCTCGGATCGGATGATGGCGACAAACCCGGCCACAGCGTCATCGATGGTCTCGTTGATCACGAGATAATCGTAGTGCCGCCACTGTGCCATTTCCGTCCTGGCCGCCGCCAGCCGCTTGCGGATCGTTGGCTGGGATTCGGTTCCCCTACCGCGCAATCGTTGCTCGAGAACTTCGACCGACGGCGGCCCCACGAAGACGAACTGCGTCCGCGTTTTCCAGCCGGTATCGGTCGCGGCATTCTGGATCTGGCCGGCGCCCTGCACATCGATATCCAGCAATACGTCCCGCCCTGCATCGAGGTGCTGCTCGACCTCGGAACGTAGCGTGCCGTAATAATTGCCATGGACCTCGGCATGCTCGATGAATTCGCCGTTACCGATTCGCTGCTCGAAAAGCTCAGTAGAAAGAAAGTAATAGTCGCGCCCCTCCACTTCGCCGTCGCGGAGCGGTCGTGTCGTGCAGGAAATGGAGAACCGCAAGTTGTCCACAGTGTCCAGGACACGGGAGCAGATGGTGGACTTGCCGGTGCCGCTGGGCCCGGACACGACAAAAGTGATTCCCATTCGACGGCTGGGCTGGGATTTCATATGTTTCGTGGGTTCCACGTCCGAACTCGGGCGCCTGCGGAAAAAAAATTGCCAACTGCTTTTTTGGAAGATCCTACTCAGGAAAGTCACGGACGACTTGCGCGTCACCCTTGGCAGCTTGGCGGCACACTGCGACGTGTTTGTCGAGATAGCGGAGAACGATTCCAGGAGTCAATATCTGGGGCAGGATGACGTACTTCCGGTCGCTGCCTCCGGGGTAGAGCAAGTAGAGTGGCACGCCGTTGCGTCGATAGCCGGCGAGGACCTTGGCAATGACGGCATCGCGATGTGTCCAGTCTGCTTTGAGCGGCGCGATCCCGAGTTCCAAAAATCGCCGGCGCACCGCGTCGGTAAACGCGATGCGCTCGTTGACCTTGCAGGTGATGCACCAGTCGGCAGTGAAGTCGATGAATACCGGCTTTCCGGCGGTGAGCAACTCGTCCAGTGTTGCCGTCGAGAAAACCTGCCAGAAGGCATCCTTATTAACAACCCCACCGTCCCGTGACCCGCCCGGTCGCGTGATACTTTCCGTTGACAGAACGGCGGCCAGCGTACCGGCAATAAGAACGACCGCAATGACACGGGCCGACAAACGAGTGAGCGGCGGACGCACCGGAACCGCCCAGTGCCCGACAATCCAGGCACCAAGCCCCATGATCAGCAGCGCTGCCCATAACAGCGCCGCGGCATTGTTGCCCTGCTGGCGCCCCAGAACCCAGACCAGCCAGATAACCGTCGCCATCAGCAGAAAGCCCATGAACTGCTTGAAACTCTCCATCCAGGCTCCCGGTCTCGGAATAAAGCGCATCAATGCCGGTGCTGATGAGAGAACGACATACGGCGCCGCCAGACCGAGCCCCAGGAATGTAAAGACAAGCATGGCCACCCAGGCCGGCTGTGTCAGCGTAAAACCCAGTGCGGAGCCCATGAACGGAGCAGTACACGGTGTGGCGACGACGGTGGCAAAGATGCCGCTGAAAAACGAGCCGGTAAGTCCGGCCTGACCGGCCGCCGAGGCACCGACGCCGATCAGCGAGGTCCCGATTTCGAAGATACCAAAGAGGCTCAAACCGAAAAGGAAAATGACGGTCGCCAGGACAATGACGAAGGAGGGGGATTGGAGCTGAAAACCCCAGCCCAGTGCCTGCCCGCCGGCCTTCAGGCCGATGAGAACGGCCGCCAGAATCCAGAACGAGATCAGCACCCCCAGGGCGAAGACCAGGCCGTGCAAACGTACGCGCAGCCGGTCTTCGCCGGCCTGTTCGACGATGCCAAGAACCTTCAACGACAGCACCGGCAGCACACACGGCATGAGATTCAAGATGAGGCCGCCGAGAAACGCGAACAACAGCATGATTCCGAGACGTCCGTCTCCCGAACTCGCTGCCGCCAGCCTCGCCACGGGTGTCGCCTCAGGCACTGCGGTCAGCAAGGAAGCGGCGATGGGCACGTCGATCCGCACACCCTTTTCGGTGCCGACACCGCGCCAGCCTGCGTCATTGACGAGCAGCCCGCTCAGGCGTTCCGGCAACGATTCGGCCTCGACCGGCGGCCGCACGCGGAGCAGGTACCATTGACCGGTCCACTCGAGGGGCTGTTTCGCGACATCATCGATCATGCCCGGCTTGGCCGGTATGAACAGCATGCTGCCGAGTTGCTCATCGAATCCAGCCGGGGGAATCGACTGTATGACAAAGCCGTCGTTGTCGCGCGCGGCATGTAGAGTCCAATCGCTGCCTTCCAGGGGCAGGTGTTGCCGCGCCTCGGCTATGCGGTCGGCCCAGCATTCACTGCGCGGCGGTACGCCGGCAACAGCGGGCAGCGTCAGTTTGAACGGTACGTTAAAGCCCGGAACGCAGATACCGTCCGAGCCGGATTTACAGGCGAGCCACGAGGCGTTGCCTTCGATCGCCACGTCCGTGCCCGGCGCCAGCGTCTGCGGCACATCCAGCTTTACCAGCAGGAATATTTCACCGCCATAACCGTAGTTGATGAACGGCGGGGTATCGTCATAGCGACGCGGGACGGGCCATTGAATGGGACCGGCAGCAAAGCCCCTGGGAAGTTTCCATTCGATTGACGTCGGCAGCCCGACTTCATCACCCGGGTTCTTCCAGTAGGTGTGCCAGTTCTTGTCTATCTTCATGCGCAGCGCGAGCTGAAGTGGACGTCCGGGTTGAACAGCGCTTTCCTCAGCGACAAGCTCCGATTCAACATACGCTTCCTTGACAGGCACGGAGACCGCCCCCAGGCACGCGGCCAGGCACAGAGTCAGTATGCAGATTGCAGGTCTGGCGTTCATTGGACTTAGGCGCTTCCCGCCTAAGGCGGGCAGGCAGCACCGACGGCCGACGGCCGTAAAGGTTTGAGGTTACGGGGCACAGTGCAAGATTCGCGTTGCCCGGCGTTCAACCTGCGAGAAACATATCGTTCTCGTCCTAGTCCTCGACAACCGCTTGGGAATCGAGGACGAGGACGAGAGCGAATAGGTTACAGGCGAGCATATTGAAATTCCGATACTTCTGAGGGGTTTTATTCACGATGAACATGAGACAACGACCTTAGCGGCACTGTTCCATACCAGATCATGCCGCCGCCGGGTGCGGGTACATGGCAGCGATCGTGCCGGATCCGGACACGCCGGGCTCGATCCGGCATGTGTTTACTTTATGCCGAACCGGTTAAATGACAATGGCCGGTGAACACCGAGCGACGGCTCACACCGCCGCATCCTCCCGGCGCGGTGCTTTCCCGCAAATCAACAGCCCGCCGAAAAGACCGCTGCCGAACAGGACAATGCCGAAGGCGTAGCGGGTCAGCATGTTCCAGGTGGGCCCAGGGCGCAGATGCGAATCCCGGGGATCGTCGGGATTGTAAAAGACGGTCACCGCGGTCCCGGGGGAAAAACCGAGCAGCGTCGTCTCGGCCGTATCACGTCGGACCGTGCGCAGTCCGAAGCCCGGGACCTTCAGGTCCGACTCCGCCGTGAAGCTCTGCCCGCCGATAATGTATTGGTAGGTAACGAGCGGTCGGATGGCGCGGTCGCCTACAATTATCCGGTCGATGACGACACCGTTGGCCGTGGGCCATTGCCGTTGTGCGAACGCCGCCTTGATGTTGCGCGTGTCAACGGCGACGAGAATGATGCCGCCAACGCCGATGGCGACGAGGGGAATGATGGCGGAAAACGGCGATTTCGGCTTGAGAATGCGCGCCCCGGGAAGGACAAGATACAGGCCGAGCGTGGCCAGCGCCGTCGCCAATAATGCGAGGATTGCCTCCAAGATCAGGGGGTCCTGTAATTTGTTACCAAATCATGTCGCCGTCCACCATAACTCACCGAATCGGCAATGGGACGCGCAATGAATTGTTCCGTCTTCCTTGTCCTCGTTTTCGACGGTCGATCCGAGGCCCCGCCTTCGCTCGGCTTCGGTGAGGTACGCGAGGACGATTGGCACCTTCGCCGGGAGTTTACGTTGCGCGTTTGTATTCTGGCCTCTCCCGGGATTCGGTGCGACCCGGCACACGGTCACTTCTTCAGAATGCCCTCGATCTCCAGCTGGATGGTGATGCTATCGCCGACCGATGATTTACCAGATTTGAGTTTGCCGTCGTAAACCAGGTCAAAATCCTTACGATTGATCGTCGCGTTGCCGCTGAATCCGGCGCGCTGATTACCCCACGGATCCTCAGCCACGCCGAACATCTGAACCCCGATGGTGATGGGCTTTGACTTGCCATTCATCGTCAATGTCCCGGTCAATCTCGCATACGTCCCGGTCCCCACGTATTCCGCCATTTTGAAGCTGATTTCCGCAGACGCTTCAGGATTGAAGAATTCGAATTTGCCGGTCTTTTTGTTCTTGGTGGTGAGA
>CAUZRT010000232.1:0-5577 GCA_963582235.1 Lentisphaeria bacterium | reverse complement strand
TTCGGCCGTGTTCTCGAGCTCCTCATTTGCGGTAATGCGACCGAGACGGATGAGGTTTAATGCAGCGACGGAATTGCCGGACGGAATGGCGCCGTCATAGACGTCCTTGCGCCGGACGAGCAGCTTCTCACCGTCGTCGGCGACGGTAAAGAAGCCGCCCCGTGCATCGTCCCAGAAATGTTTGAGCATGATGGCGTTGAGACTGAGGGCTTCGCGCAGATAACGCTCGTCGAAGGTGGCTTCATAAAGATTGATCAGCCCCCAGACCATAAATGAATAATCTTCGAGATGTGCCGGCAGTCCGGCCTCGCCCTGGCGATAGCGTTTGAGCAGCCGCCCGTCTTCGGTGCGCAGGCGGGCGAGCACGAAGTCGGCGGCCCGCGATGCGGCAGCGCGGTAGTCGTCGTCATCGAGCGCCTGGGCGGCTTTGCTCATGGCCGCAATCATTAGGCCGTTCCAGTCCGTGAGGACTTTGTCGTCCTTCAATGGATGGATCCTCTTTTCACGAACGGCGAAGAGCTTTCGGCGCATTGCGTCCAGGCGCGGCCGCAGTTCCGCCTCGGCCACCTCGAGTTCGGCGGCGACCTGGTCCAGCGGTTTCTTCAAATGCGGGATGCTGAACCCGGTCGTCTTGCGGGTCGACTGCTCGAGGAAGTTACCGCCTTCGACGATGTTGAAGACTTTGATATAGAGTTCCGCATCTTCTTTCCCAAGTATGGCGTTGAGCTCTTTCGGGTCCCAGACGTAGAACTTGCCTTCCTCGCCTTCGCTGTCGGCGTCTTCAGCGCTGTAGAAGCCGCCCTCGGGCGAGGTCATATCCCGCAGGACATAGGTAAAGATCTCGCGTGCGGTGCGGACATATAGCGCCTTGCCGGTGGCTTGATACGCCTCGATGTGTGCCATTGCCAGGAGCGCCTGGTCGTAGAGCATTTTTTCGAAGTGCGGCAGGAGCCAGTTCGGATCCGTTGAATACCGGTGTATGCCCAGACCGACGTGGTCATAAATCCCGCCGAGCCGCATGCCGAGCAGCGTCTTCTCTGCCATGTTCAAGGCGTCGGCATCGCCGGTGCGGTACCAATAGCGCAAGAGAAAACGTAGATTATGCGGGACGGGAAACTTGTTTCCGCCGAGGAAGCCGCCGCGCTTGCGGTCGAAGCGGCGCTTGAACAGGTCGAAGGCGCGTTGCAGGGTTCCCGCATCGAGACCACCCTTGTTGACGGCGCCGGCAGTCTGTTGGAGCTTGCGCGTGTGGTTCTCGGCCTCGCCGACGACTTTACTACGCTCATTGACCCAACGATTGTGCAGTTCGGGCAGGAGCTGCATCATTCCCTTGCGCCCGAAGCGTCCGTGCTTGGGAAAGTAGGTGCCGGCGAAGAACGGCTTTTTGTCCGGCGTCATGACGACGGTCATGGGCCAGCCGCCGCGTCCGGAAATGGCCCGCGTCACGTCCATGTAGACATCATCGACGTCGGGGCGCTCTTCGCGATCGACTTTGATGGAAATGAAATACTTGTTCATCAGCCCCGCGACCTCGTCATCTTCGAATGATTGATGTTCCATCACGTGACACCAGTGGCAGGTCGAGTAGCCGACGCTCAGAAACACCGGTTTGTCTTCCTCGCGCGCCTTTTGGAACGCTTCCTTGTTCCACGCATGCCAGTCCACGGGGTTTCGGGCGTGCTGCAGCAGGTACGGGCTCTGTTCGAATACGAGGCGATTGAACTCCTCGCCCCCATCCGGCGGCAGTTTGGCGACTTCTGCGGCGGACGGCAGCGGTTTGCGGACTTGTCCTTCCTCCGCCGCGAATGTTGTCGAGCCATGCACAAGCAGACATGCCGATAACAGGGAAACGGGCGACAGCCAAGCGAACTGTTTGGGGCTTCGATTTTGCATGATATCTCCTTATTAAATTCTTCTATGGCCGCGATAACTCAGTTGGATTTGCCGAGAATCAGTATCGTCATTCGGTACCGCAGGCAGGATGCCTACCATCCGTCAGCCGACGGATCACGTGATGCTACGGTGGGCAAATCCAATTGAATTTTGCGGTCATCGAAGTTTCATAAGGTACGAATCTCCCAATGAAACGTCAAGCCCGCTTGGATTGGTGGCCGGCGGTGTGACTTGACCGTCATTGCCCGCGCCGGTAAGTTGTGCGCTTGCGAATTCCGCTGGGGGAAAAACGGCGAGATAGGCAGGAGAGGAGAATCCAACGATTCCATGGCCGACATTGATAACATTGCCAAGGTCTCCGTGCACGGAGGGCACTGCGGTGAGTTCTGCTGCCACGCGCGCGATTCG
Source organism: Lentisphaeria bacterium (assembly GCA_963582235.1). Lineage (GTDB taxonomy): Bacteria > Verrucomicrobiota > Lentisphaeria > JABSQK01 > CAJWLW01 > CAUZRT01. The sequence continues at coordinate 3,276 of CAUZRT010000232.1, read as the reverse complement.
CTGGACGCCATTATCCAGGCGTATGCGGACTGCGGTTTCGCGTGGGTCGGTATAACAGAGCACATGCCGCCGGTGGACGACCGGTTCGTGTATCCCGATGAGATCGCTGCCGGTCTCGATGCGGCTGCGATGTACAAGCGGTTCCGATGCTACATCGACAGGTGCCGGCAGCTGCAGCGGTCGTTCGCATCAAAGATCCGCGTCTTTGTCGCCTTCGAAACGGAGACCTGTTCGGGATCCGACGACTTCATCAGAAAACTGATTGCGGAGTTTCAGCCGGATTATGTTGTCGGGTCCGCTCACCACGTCGATGATATTCCGATTGACAGTACTGCGGAACAGTATCGACAGGCGATCGATAGGTTCGGTGGGCTCGAGGCATTGTATTGCCGGTATTTCGATCAGCAGCTCGACATGATTGAGGCGTTGAAGCCGGCGGTGGTGGGCCATTTTGACCTGATACGCATCTTCGATTCGGATTATCCGCGGACGATGCAACAGCGCGCAGTTCAGGAGCGGATTGGTCGCAATCTCGACCGCATCGGCGAGTTGAATCTGATCATGGACTTCAATCTGCGAGCCTTGGCAAAAGGCGCCGATGAGCCTTATATATCACGGCCGATCATGGAGCAGGCCATTGATCGCGGCATTGCCGTCGTCCCCGGCGACGATTCGCATGGCGTCGAGAATGTCGGCATGAACCTGGAAACCGGCATTCGAATCCTCCGCGAGGCGGGCGCTGCCACGAATTGGCGGACGCCAGCCGTAAATATTCAGTGAACCCGGGTGCCGCAGGCGCATGATTCCCCGAAATATAAACGGGAAGGGGCTGAAGCCACGGGTTCGGGTTCACTGAATATTTAGCTAACCGGGAATAGAAATCATGAGCAGTGGAAGAACGAGACGCCGAAATCTAAAGTTTGCCATCATTGGCTACGGTTCCGGCTTCAACATGGGTGACCTTCACATCGAGTCAATCGTGTTGAACGAAGGGTTTGAGCTGGCCGCCATCTGCGATGTCAGCAGGGAGCGGCTGGCCATTGCCAGGGAAAAGTATCCAAAGGTCAAGACTTACAGGTCCGTCGACAGCCTGCTCAAGCGGCAGAAGGTGGATCTGGCGGTAATCATCACACCACACAACATACACGCGGCCATTGCCATGAAGTGTCTGGTAGCGGGTGTTCATGTTGTGACCGAGAAGCCGATGGCGATCAGTACGGAAGAGGTCAAGGCCATGATCGATGCGGCGCAGTCCCGGAAACTGATTCTCTCGACCTTTCATAACCGCCGCTGGGATGTCGACTTTCTCAAGCTGTTCGGGCTCATCGAGTCCGGAGTGATCGGTCGTGTTTTTCGTCTCGAAACGGGATTTACACTTTTCGATAAGCAGCGGGACTGGTGGCGATCCGACCGTGAGATTTCCGGCGGCAACATTTTCGATTGGGGCGCGCACTTCACCGATTGGGTTCTACTCCTGATCGCGCAGCCGGTACGAACGGTCAGCGGCTTCATGGTCAAGAACCCGTCATGGTCGGACTACATGAATGAGGATCACAGTGAATTTACGTTGACTTTCGCCGACGGCTGCCTTGCGACGCTTGTGTTTTCCAACATGTCGATGATCTCGCGCCCGCAGTGGACGGTGCGCGGTGAAAAGGGCGCGATCGTTTCCTGTGACGATCGCTTTAATGTTTCGGCGGTGATCGATGGACGACGATGGACGACGACGGTGTCGTGGAAGGGCGTGGAATCGGACTGGCATGCCTACTATCGAAACATCTGTGCACACATTCGCGACGGCGAGCCGCTGATCGTGACGGCTGAATCGGCGGCGCGCGTGATCGCAATTATCGATTCTTCCTATCGTTCCGCACGCCAAGGCGGCAAGCCGGTGAAACCGGCGTATGCGAGCGAAGCTGCGCTGGATGTGGGACGTGGGTCGAGCCTCAGCGAGTTCAGTTCGCCTACCCGTCCCCCTCAATCCCCCATATTCGCGGCGACGTCAGTTCGATGAGGTTGCCGGCGGGGTCCCGGAAGTAGAGGGAACGGCTGCCATTCGGCCATCGGTAATCGCATTCGATGACGATGCCGCTTCGCTCGAGCTGATCCTTCCAGACCGGCAGTTCGTCCTCGCTGACGGCGAAGGCGACATGCACGTCGCCTTCGCCGCCGTGGGTCGGCAGCGGCCCGTCTGCCGATTTCGTTGTCACCGCATTGAAGAGAAGAAAGACACGAGCGCCGCAGTGAAAGAAGAGATGGCGCCCTGCCTCGCGCGACATGACGTCAAACCCCAGCGCCCCGGCGTAAATAATTCTCGGTGGCATCGAGATCGTCGACATAGAGGAAGGTTTCCAGAATGTCGCGAACTTTCATGGGGTGGCTTTCAGATGATCAAGTTAGGCGGCTCCGCCGGGGCTCTGACGCAAAGGCTCCCCATGTGTCTTCGCAACGGAGCAGGCACCGTTGCAAAGGTACGCAAAGAGACGAATTATTGACTTTTCCGGATCGCTTTTTACTGAATAATGAATGTTCCTCGGTGAGACCGAGATCCGGGTCAGTCAAAAATTCTCCGTTTTCTTCCTTTGCGTTGAGGTCATGAAATCCGACGGCTGACGGATCGCCATGGTCAACATATTTGGCCTTTGTGAAAACATCGCGCATAGAATAATTTCCTATACGGTCGACTCATTCCTCATTTGTACGGCCTCGAATGACGGCTGGCAGCTGGCCGAGTTTTGCCTTGTCAGCAACGATGGCAAACTTCTTTGCAAGCAGGCGTTCGGCATTGGGCGGCAAAGAGTGAATCCGCGAGGCGGGGCACTTGGCAAACTCCAACCGCAGGTATCCGCCGTTGACGAATGGAAGATGGCCGCACGGATACTCGAGGTCGCCCGTCCAGTTTGCCGGCACGGCGAGAACGGTTGTCCAAGTACTGAAGCCGAGTGAGTACAGCCCGATGGGGCCGGAACTTGCATAGCAGGCTAGCCCCAGAAAGAGCTCACTGTCCGAACTGGTTGGATGCACGAACGGTAATTATCGATGTGTAGCGTTTCTCCAGGCTTCCCGTGCCGGCAACATAGTCCGGCGCCGGCATACGAATAGATCCAACGGTCATCTCTCCGGTCGAATCGGTGACATTATTGAACTGACCGTTCATGGCCCGTGCGGTCGGTGTGCGCCGCCGTAGCCAATCGGCAGTATTTCGGCCAGGAACGCCATCACCAGGACGACAGCAATAAATCCCTTTACGATGACAATTCACGTTATCGGACTGCA
>CAUZRT010000231.1:0-5580 GCA_963582235.1 Lentisphaeria bacterium | reverse complement strand
TTTACCGATGGCGAGGCGGCCGTCAGCCTGTAACCTCATCCTTAGCTCCGGCTCAATATAAAGTGAGTTGCCGGTCCACCAATGTATGGCTGCACCAGCGGATGAATTCTGTTGGACGCCATTAATCAGTGCCCGAACCGGATTCATTGACTGTGCTTCTATATTGCCGTCCTGTGATACAAATTGTATAAGGCCAAGCGTCATGTCGCTATGCAAATCATATTTCCGATTTTCCAGTCGGATTATCGAAGCATTTTCGGTGTCGAAACCGTGACTACTACTGATGTGAAACGGTGCCATCGGATTCGATGTCCCGATGCCGACGTTACCATTATGGTAAGATTTCCCCTCTTCATCGCCGGCTACGAACTGACCGCTTGCAGGCAGCGCCTGCAGTAAGGCTACGAACAGTCCCAGAATTGTCGTCATTAAGATTTGCCGATGCTTCATTGTCTCTCCTCCGCCATTGTTGAGTTTTCCGTTCGTAAATACGTCGATTACACGCCCAATCATTTGATTGATCCGCGGCATTCATTGTTCCTTCCCACCTTTTTGATTTCGCGCGACGTGCTGCTTTCCCCCGAGACGTCGAATATTTCAGGGTTGATTTAGTTGTCAGGTCCGTTTGCTATAGCGAAAAACCTCAAGGCTTCCCCACGGCCTTTGATATGTGGTATACGAAATAAAATAATTGATTGCAAGAGCAAAACCAAAAAAATAAAAAATATTTTTCATGCAGGTATTCACCCGGCGGTCCGCATTTCCATCCCGTGGGCATGCGATGATCCTTCACCGCCATGTCACGTCGCTCGCGCAATTGCCGTCGGGGCAGACGGGGTGTCGCCCCTGCCCGGTTCGTTCGCCCTGCCAAGGCGGGTTAAGATTAACATAACCCACTCCCCTGATTGTCAAAGAATCACACGGAATATACCGCGTGACTGATTGACGGAAGACCGGCGGGATGTCAAGTTTTGTGAGGCGGAGGGATTTTTTGGGAGGCACAAGCATCATGCCAGGTTAGCACGCGGCGCGTGAACTGATCGATCTCGAAGGTTAACGGTTGTTCCCGTCTGCCGATTAAGGAACTTGTCGATCAATCTTCCAACACAGTAAACAGGAGAATCATGTCAATGAATCGCGCATCACTCTTTATTCCCGGCTTTCTGTTGTTAGTGCACGGACTCATGGCGGCGGCGGGCGATCTACAGTTGTCATCGTTTTGGCCGGAAGTCGGCGCACGCAATCAATTAGTGCTGCGGCTGACCAACACCGGGAACACGCCGGTCACCGTTCTCACCGAGACTTATGTATTGCACATGGATGTTGATCCAGCCGGTAAGTTGTCGGTCTTGACGGTCGAGTTTGGATTGCCGACAATGGAAAACGGGACGGAGGAATGGACGTTCGTGCCGCCCCGCAGCAAGTTAGGCGCAGTAACACTTCGCACGGGTGAGCATGCGGGCATTCTGCTGCACTTGAGCGAAGCGGCAAAGCGAAAGATCTTGAGCCAGGAAGCAAGGTTTGCCGTGCGTTATGAAATTAAGCCGGATATTGCCGAACGACACGACCTGTGGAAAGGGGTGGTGGAAAGTGAAGCAACCGCGCCGCCGACCGCCGCCGTGGCGAAAAAGGCATTACCGGAAGTAATCGTTCAGCAGGCAAAGACGGTGTTGAAAACAGTGTTGGCGCCGGCGGAGGGACAACGAGAAGCGAACCGGGATGTCATCATATCGGCAGCTGATCAAGGCCCGATGCCGAAAATCGGCGACATGGTCGAGTTCCGGCCGGCGCCGGGATCGTCGCTGCGAATCAAAGTGCGGGGCGTCTTCAAGGGGATGACCGGCAACTACGTGCGTGTCGATAGTCGTAAGTATCGTTTATCGGATATCCATGGAACGGATCGGGAGCCGTTTGTCCGGTATCGGAATTTTATGAAAGCCGACGAGTGACTTTCGCTTACACGCTGAGATATCGTTTAACGATCTCTTCTTTCAGATTTTTCGTTTCATCACTTGCGACGACCCGTCCACGGTTCATGATACAGAAGTAGTGACTGAATTCCTGGATGAAATCAAGGTACTGTTCGACGATCAGGATCGTCATGTTGCGTTCCGCCACGAGCTGTTTCAACACCTCACCGATCTGTTGCACGATATTCGGCTGAATTCCCTCAGTCGGTTCGTCTAGGATCAGAATGCCTGGATCCGTCACGAGCGCCCTGCCGATTGACAACTGCTGCTGCTGTCCGCCCGACAAGTCGCCGCCCATTCGTCGAAGCATGTCCTTGAGAACGGGAAACAGCTCGAATACCGACTCCGGTATCTTCCGGGCGCCGTCGGAGCGGGCGACCAGCCCGACTTTCAAATTCTCCTCGACACTCAGTTTGGGAAAGATTATCCGGCCCTGCGGTACAAAGGCCAAACCGGCCCGGATCCGTCGGTGTGCCGGGATTCTCACCAAGTCTTGGTCATCCAGGGTAATCGATCCGCTCGTGGGTTTCAGCAAACCAACAATATTGTTCATCAAGGTGGTCTTGCCGACACCGTTGCGGCCGGTTACGCAAGTAATTCCGGCTGTCGGGACCACCATATTGACCTCGCGCAGCGCCTGAACTTCACCATATGAATATGACAGGTTCTTGATTGTCAGCATAAGTCTTGGTTATCTTCCAAGATAGGCTTGGATGACGGCTTCATCGGCTTCCACGTCCTTCATTGGACCTTCAGCCATGATCCGGCCTTCATTGAGGACGGTAACGACGGCATCGAGCTGCCGCACGAAATCCATATCGTGTTCAATCACGACAATCGTGTGTTCCTTACCCAGTTCCAGCAACAGCTGGGCCGTCAACTCGGTTTCCGCATCGGTCAAACCGGCTGCGGGCTCGTCGATCAGCAACAGTTTTGGATTGGACAGAATCAAGGCACTAATTGCCAGCCATTGGCGTTGACCATGACTGAGGTGACTGGCCTCGACATCCCGCTGATCGATCAGTCGGACCCGATCCAGAACAGCATGTATGCGCTCCCGTTCCGCCCGTGTTTCGCGGACGAATAGGTTCAGCAACAGCTTCTGGTTGCCGGGCAGCGCCAACTCCATGTTTTGATAAGTTGTCAGGCTATCGAACACCGTTGGCGTCTGAAATTTTCGCCCGATCCCAAGCAGGGCTATTTCAGATTCCGACAAGTGGGTAATCCGATCGCCGTCAAAGTAGACATCCCCCGTGGCTGGCCGAGTTTTACCGGTGACGACATCACACAGCGTCGTTTTACCGGCTCCGTTAGGCCCGATGATGACCCGCAACTCCTTGTGACCAATACCGAGTATTTTGATATCCAATGCTGTAAAGCCGTCAAACACGGCCGAGATATCCTCGAGCACCAGAAGGTGTTCGGTATCCCACAACCGGCTCATTGCCGGCCGTTCGGCATAATCGATCGGGATATATCCAGTGTGACTCATTTTCCATAAGTACCGGTTGCCGGTTGTCCGACCAGACGATGCCATAAGCGAATCAGGCCATCCGGGAACAGCAGCACGACGCATATGAACAGGCCACCGAGGACGAATTGCCAGTATTCCGCTTTCCAGATCATCTTGCTGTACGTCGACTCGGAAACCATGGATTTCAGGAAAAAAAGCATTTCGTGTGCGGAGGTCAGGTAGTTATACAGAAGATTGATTACCAAGGCGCCCAAGACCGCCCCGGACAACGTGCCCCGCCCGCCGACCGCGACCCAAATCACAACCAGGATCGACTTGCTTGCTTCCATGTCCCAGGGCGTAATAATTTTCATCTGCGGCACATACAGCATTCCAGCCAACCCTGCAATCGCGGCGCCCAGTACAAAGGCGAACAATTTGTAATTTTGGGGTTTATATCCGGAGAATCGAAGCATGTTTTCATCATCGCGAATGGCGATCAACACCCGGCCCAGTCGAGACTTTACGATATGTCGGCACAACGCATATACGCCAATGAGTGCCACGGCTGTAATCGTGTATAAAACGAGCTTTACCTTGTCGTCGGCCAGATGATAATTGCCGGCGATCCGATCGAATCGGGTCAGCCCGTTGGTGCCGCAAAACTTCATGTTATTCATCGAAAAGAAATTAAATGCCGCCACCGTAATGGCCTGGGTCAGTATTGCGAAATACACACCGCGCACCCGGCTGCGGAAGCCTGACCAGCCGATAATGAAGGCAATGACGGAGGGGATGACCAAGCCCAGAATAAGCGTGACCGGAAGCGACCAGAACGGCTTCCAGAACCATGGCACCAGCGCGTCTGCCGGGGCTTGGCCCACATCGTACGGATAGACGACGAACAAGCATGCCGGCAGCTTCCAGCCATTTGCGTCGACAATCCCTTCCGGCCCGCCATGATGCGCCAGATACATGCCGATTGCATAACCGCCAAGGCAGAAAAAGAACGACTGACAGAGGCTGAGTATACCAGTATATCCCCATACCAGATCCAGCCCCACCGCCAGGATGGCAAAGGTCATGTACCGCCCCAGCATATTCACCGTTTCAATGGTGATCACTCCGCATAGGTACAAAAGGGGAATTCCGACCAGACTGAACACCACCATGGTATAGAATATGAATCGCCGGGCGACTCGCCGCGGCTGTTCCAACGGTCGTATGCACGCATCGACGGATTCAGGCATCGGCAAGCCGTCCTTTCGGTGAAAACAGTCCCGCAGGCTTGAATTGGATGAACGCAACGATCGCAATCAGGAGAATAATTTTGGCCCAGATCGAACCGGTGACAGGCTCGATGACCTTTGTCACGATACCGATGCCGAGACCTGAACAGACGACCCCGATCAGTTTGCCGACACCGCCGACGACAACGACCAGGAAAGAATCAACGATAAAATTGGTCTGCCCCATGTCCGGCGTGACGCCGCCGATCAAGGTCCAGGCATAGCCCGCAGTGCCCGCCAGGCCGGCACCGAAGGCAAACGTGAACCGGTCGAGTGCCACGGTGTTTACGCCCAGGCTTTTCGCCATGTCCCGGCTTTGCATGGTCGCCCGGATGCGCAGGCCGATTGTCGTGTGTCGCATCAGGCAATACACCAGCACGACGCTGCCCAGACACAGCAGAATAATAAAAATACGGGCGTACGGCAAATTGACATCCTGGACCACTTGGACGCTGCCCCGTGCCCATTGCGGGGCATTGACCCCGATATTATCGCCGTACCGGAGCCGGACCATTTGGATCAGGACCAATCCGATTCCCCAGGTGGCCAGGAGAGACTCGAGCGGATGACGATACAGATGGCGCACGACCGACAGCTCCATGAGAAAACCGACGAACGCCGCGGAAAGAAACGCAACCGGAAAGGCAACCACGTAATACCAGTCGTACGCCGCCTGTGAGGTGTGACCGCTCTCGATCCACCTTACGAACAGTAACTGCACCTCATAGGTGGCATACGCGCCAATCATCATCAGTTCGCCATGGGCCATATTGATGACCCCCATCAGCCCGAATGTGATCGCCAAACCCAGGGCCATCAGGATCAAAACGGACCCCAACGACAGGCCTTGAAACACGTTTCCACAGCT
>CAUZRT010000230.1:0-5599 GCA_963582235.1 Lentisphaeria bacterium | reverse complement strand
ATCCATATCACCTTCCGGGGTCATGCCGGCCGCGGCCGCAGCTTGTTGCCGCGCACCCGGCCACATTCGTCGGCGGCCGGTTCCCACCGGAGTCTCGCGGCATTGGATCGCCCATGGGGGCCGGCGTGTTCTGGCGATCGCGGGCGGCAACAGTGTGAGTGTGGGGCAAATCGACTTGATCGCATAGGAATTTCTATTTTCGTGATGTTTTCACGAGGGCTCAACATATTGACCGGGGCCCCATTTTACATGGCCTCGACGCAAAGATACGCAAAGGAAGAAAACGACGAATTATTGCTTGGCCCGGATCTCGATCTCTTAAGGAGGAGCATTTATTCTCAGTCGAAAGCGATCCGGGCCAAGCAATAATTCGTCTCTTTGCATTCCTTTGCGTCTTTGCGTCAGAGCCCCGACGAAGCTGGCTAACTTGAGAAGATGAATATCGCGGACTCCGACAAGTCGTATCTGATTGCGAACCTTCCGGTTCATGAGCGTCCCCGGGAGCGGCTGCTACGTTTCGGCAGCGAGCATTTGCGAGACATCGAGTTGCTGGCGATTATTCTGCGGGGGGGACCGCGAGGGCGGTCGACGCTTGATTTGGCGACCGGTCTGTTACAGCGTTTCAACAACAGCCTGGTGGATGTTGCCAAAGCAACACCCGCGCAGCTGCAGCAGGTGGCGGGCATCGGCCATGCGAAGGCCGCCGAACTGAAGGCCACCTTTGCGTTGGCGGAACGCTTGATGCGGGACCGTCATGGCGAGAAGCCGAAGATAAACTCACCCAACCTGGCAGCGGAGTATTTTCAGGAGCGGTTTCGCGGCAAACAGCAGGAGAAGCTATGGGTGCTGCTGCTGGACACCAAGAACGGCTTGATCCGGGACGAACTGATCACCGTCGGGCTGCTTGACCGGAAGCCACACCCACGCGCGTGAGGTTTTTCGTGCCGCCATTCAAAACAGCTCTGCCAAGATTCTCATGACTCACAATCATTCTTCCGGTGATCCGACGCCGTCCCAAGGTGACATTGATTGCACCAAATACCTGGTGTCCTCCGGCAAAATTGTGGGAATCGAGATCGTCGATCACATCATTGTCGGGTCACCGTCGCGGGACCCTGGCGGCAAATGTTATTTCAGCTTTCGCGAGCATGATATGATTTAATTTTTTATCCCAACGCAAGAAATCATCGGGAGCGCAACGCATGTCGAAAAGACGCCGGATTTTCATGGTCGTGATTAGCGGCGCCCTCGCCCTGAACATGGCGATCGGCTTGCAGGTCTATTCCGACATTGTCCGGGAGGCCGGCGAAGAAGACGGCTACGAGCGAGTCAAGCAGTTTATCAGTGTTTTAAAACTGATCCAGAAGAATTACGTGGATGATTCGCAGGTGGACTATGAGAATCTCGTGTACGGGGCGCTCCGCGGAATGCTCTCCTCGCTGGATGATTTCAGTTCGTTCATACCGCCGGACGAATACAAAAATATGATCGAAGAAACGGAAGGAGAGTTCGGCGGCATCGGCGTCATCATCAAATTGAAAGAAAAGACCGTAAATGGCGTGAAGAAGGATATTCTGACCATTGTCATGCCGATGAGCGGTTCGCCGGGGGCCCGCGCCGGACTGCGTGCAAATGACGAGATCGTAAAGGTCGACGGTGTCGACACCATCGACCTGGAATTTAAAGAATCCATCAAACGGATCAAGGGCGAGCCCGGGACCAATGTCGAGCTAACCGTCTATCGGCCGACCACGGAAGAGACCCTGCCTCTAACGATCGAACGGGCGATGATTGAGATCGGCACCGTCAAGGACGCGCATTTGATCGAGGACGGTATCGCCTATGTGAACATCTCGCAGTTCAATGACAAGACACCCGGTAATCTGCAGGATGCGTTGGCAGAACTCACCGAGACGGAGCTGCGGGCCCTGATCATCGACCTTCGGAACAATCCGGGCGGCTTGCTCAATGCCGCCATTGATGTCTCCTCGATGTTCATACCGAAACGAAAACTGATCGTCTTTACCGAGGGCAACAAACGGACGCAGCGTCAGGATTTTTCTTCGCTGCCGGGGACCAAGCACCGCGGTTTTCCAATCGCTATCCTCATCAATGAGGGCAGCGCCAGCGGTGCTGAGATTGTCGCCGGCTGTCTGCAGGATTATAACCGGGCGATTCTCATCGGCGAGAAAAGTTATGGCAAAGGGTCCGTGCAAAGCATCATCGAGTTGGATGACGGCAGCGCCATTCGACTGACGACCTCGAAATACTACACACCCAGTGAGCGGGTGATCCACGGCAACGGCATTGCCCCGGATTTCGTCGTTGACATCAGCGATGAGGACTCGCACCGGATGCATATCCAGTTGTCACGGTTCGACGGTATGCCACGGGACCCCGAGGATCCGCCGGACATTGCGGATGAACAGCTCAAGGAGGCCCTTGCAGTCTTGAAGGACATTCTCGCCAAGGTGCGTGGCGGCGGCAAGGATTTCAGCATAATTATTGCTCAAATACGTGAAATCCAACGCGCCCGGGCGCCCGGCGATGAGCAAGAAAGGACCAAGACGGCGAAATCGGGGAAAGCGACAGACTCGCTGTCGTTGCCTGACAAAAAATGAGAAAAACCGGTTCCGCAGTCCAATCAGCCCGACTAATGACGGTGATCACTTACCCGAATCGATCCTGCCTTGGCGGGCGAGATTCTGGTTCTCTCAGGAAATAAGTGGCGAATTCGGGCGCTGAGTAGCGACCTTCAGTCCGCTGGCTGGCGGATCCTCGCGTGCCTATCCGAAGCCGAGCGAAGGCGGGTCCTCAGTCCCGATCCGCAAGAGACGGGACGGTCCTCGTCCTCGGAGCGCGTCAGCGCGATCTTCGGACGTAACAGGAAGCAACCGGAATCGAGGACGAAGGATGAGGACGAGAACGACACAGAACGTCCGTGCTCGGAAACGCGGACAAGAGAGAACAGTCGCGTCGAGACGGACGCGGGATAATGCGCCGCTCACGCTTCACGTTCTCCCGCATAAATGACCGATCCCTGCACGTGAATATCCTCGGTGTCGAGACAAGCTGCGATGAAACATCCGTCGCCGTGGTGGCCGACGGGCACCACGTTTTGTCCAACCTCGTTGCCTCCCAGATTGCCAAACATGCGTTCTATGGCGGCGTCATTCCGGAACTCGCCGCACGCGAGCACTTAAATGCGATTTCACCGATGGCCGCTGCGGCTCTTGACGAGGCAAAGCTCGCCGCCACCGACATCGAGGCCGTTGCCGTAACCTGTTCGCCGGGCCTGTTACCGGCCCTCCTTGTCGGTCTTTCTTATGCCAAGGGGCTGGCGGCGGCGCTTGAGGTGCCGCTGGTCGGAGTCAATCATATTCTGGGCCACGTGTTCGGTGCCGTCATTGATCACGTCGATACGGTGCGCGATTCACACGCCTATCCGCTGCTGGCCCTGATTGTCTCGGGCGGACACACCCTGCTCATTGAAATCAGGGCCAACGGCCGCTGCCGGATCCGCGGCCGCACATTGGACGATGCCGCCGGCGAAGCCTTTGACAAGACGGCGCGGGTCCTCAATCTCGGCTATCCCGGCGGACCTGTCATCGACCGATTGGCGGCCACCGGCGACCGCAGCGCCTTTGAATTTCCGATGGGGCTGAGCGGCGGCGGCGGTGCGCCGCTGAGTCCTGAGAACCGTTTTAATTTCAGTTTCAGCGGCATCAAGACGGCGGTTCTTTATCATGTTCGCAAGCAGGCGGTACCAAAGAGCCGAACCACCAGCTCCGAATGGCACCCGCTTACCCCGGACGTGCTGCCACCTGCCCCGGTCGGCGGCGCCGGCGGCAACAGCGACGCCGACAAAGACTGCCTGAACATCGGTATGCCGGTCGCCACACTGCGTGACACGGCCGCAAGCTTCCAGGAAGCCGTGGTCGAGATCCTCGTTCGCAAAACCATGTGGGCGGCACACGACAGCGCGGCGAAAACAGTTCTGTTGGGCGGCGGTGTGGCCTGTAACAGTCGATTGCGTGAGCGCATGGCCGCCGCTGCCGACGAGGCGGGCATCCCGTTGCGGACGGCAACGCCCGCATACTGCCTCGATAATGCCGCGATGATCGGCGGCCTCGCCTGGTACATGTTGCGGCACGAAAGCGAATCACCGCTGGACATTGATGCGCAGGCCCGACTCGGGGCATTGGACTCGGCGCCCTTCGCCCCTGAGTATGAGCGACTGTAAATGGATCGCATAGCAATTTGTTTTTTGACACTCAACAGCACTTCACTCGTAATCGGTCCATTCGTAATCGGTGTTCGAATACAGAGCGATTACGAATGGATCGATTACGAATCACGATAAAGAAGCCCCGGCAACGCCAGTTAGGTTCAATGGTTACTGGGGGATCCTATGCCCCAATTTCGAAATTTTAACCGGCGTGGCTACCTGAGCGAAGTCGGTCCAAAATCCTAAATTTTAACCGCCGCAGCTCCCAGCCTTCGCCCTCCGTGACTTCGACTGGTTGCGCCTGAGCGAAGTCGATCCGAAAATCCCCAATCCGAAATCCGGGAATCCCCAATCCCCATGCCCAAACGGATTCTGCTGCATTACGGCGTCACGAAAAGGAGGGACGCGCCGGCCATCGTTTTTCTCCATGGCTTCATGGGGTCCGGCTCCGAATGGGATGAGATCGTTGCGTCTTTTGCCGCCGACCATTGTTGCGTGACCATCGATCTGCCGGGCCATGGACGCAGTCCGGCTTTGGAATGCCCAGAAGCCGATGCCTTTGAGGAATGTGCTAATAAAATTATTGAAGTTATCGAAAAAACGGGCGTCTCCCGGTGTCCTATCGTCGGGTATTCCATGGGCGGACGGATCGCGTTGTTTCTGGCGTGCCGATTTCCGGATCGATTCAGCCGGCTGGTCCTCGAGTCGGCGTCACCGGGTTTGCGGTCCGCGGCCGAGCGGTGCCGTCGGCGTCGCCGTGATGAGGAACTCGCCCATCGGCTCGAATCCGTGCCTCTGGCGGCGTTTATCGATGACTGGTATGCACAGCCCCTGTTCGCTTCGCTTCGAGATAAATCCGAACTTCTTGCCGGCCTTCGGAAACGCCGCCTCGCCATCGATGCGGGCGCCGTCGCTCAGGCGCTTCGCCGGTTGGGCGCCGGGTGTCAGCCGAATCTGTGGGACGAACTTCGACATCTCGAAATGCCGGTTCTTTTTGTCGCCGGGGCAGCCGACGCGAAGTATGCGGCCGTCGCCGCGGAGTTTTCACGTTTGACGAACAAGGCTTCGGTGGTAATTGTTAATAGCTGCGGCCACAATACACACCTCGAAAATCCGACCGCATTCAGCACCGCTTTACGGCGGTTTCTGGAATCCGCACGGTGAGGGTTGTCGGCCAACGGCGACTTTGTACGATCTCCAAGCTCTCACTATGGATCATCATGGCAAAGATTGAATGGCAGACAACCCGCGAGTTCACCGACATACTCTACGAAAAGACCGAGGGTATTGCAAAGATAACCATCAACCGGCCCGAGGTTCGTAACGCTTTCCGCCCGCTGACCATTACCGAAATGTCCGCGGCCTTGGACG
>CAUZRT010000229.1:0-5603 GCA_963582235.1 Lentisphaeria bacterium | reverse complement strand
CGCACCCAGTGCCAGATAAAAGGCGGCGTTGCCGATCGACTGTTTCAGGCTGTGAAACAGCATGATCATTACGAGGATAAAGGTCACCTCGAGAAACGCTAGTGCATATGCATGAAGGTAAATCATTGTAAAAAACTAATTTCATCCGAACCTAAAATCAATGGTTGAAACACCGGTTGGTGAATCCACTCCGGGCGGAGTGCACGACATGAAGGGGGGTTTTGAAGTTCAAATACTTCATCGCATACGGCAAGAACGCATATGGAGTGCGCTGTCGCCGCTTCGCTTTGCCAGCGCACTCCATATGCGTCATGAGCATGCGCAGGTGTCTGTTTGTAGTGTAGACGACTACCCAAAACCGCGCGGAAAGCTAAACTATTCGTACTTTCCCCCTTTTGTGTCGTGCGCCTAATCGGACCGCCGGGCGCTACCGCTACGTCTTGCAATCAAGTCGATAAGGCGATAACTTTCGAGTTCTTCATTCGTGCGCGGGAATCCGCTGGACCGCAACGGCAGGCGGCGAATTGGGCCATGTTGCGTCCGCCCAGGTCAACCGGATTCCACGGCGAATTGTGATTTCCGCCTTGGACGACGAGTCACGAATCCGCAATCCATCCATGCATATCGCTGTTCCAGACGAAATCAGGCTGTATCCCGGCGAGAAACGGATTGCTGTCACCCCGCAGACTGCCGAAAAGCTGATAAGCAAGGGCGCCCGTATCACCATTGAGTCCGGGTTGGGATCGGCGTTCGGCGTTTCGAATGATGATTTCAAGGCCGCTGGCGCCGAAATCAGCGATGATGCGTCGGCATTGCTCGCCGACGCCGACCTCGTCCTGCGCGTGCGCCAACCGTTCACGGAACACGTCGAGTGTCTCAAAAAGGGCGCCATCCAGATCAGTTTCCTCGATCCCTTCAACAACATCGATCTGGTCAGGCGAATTGCCGCTCAGGATGTCAGCGCCATCAGTATGGAAATGATTCCGCGCACGACCCGCGCACAGAAGATGGACGCCCTCAGTTCCCAGGCGAATCTCGCCGGTTACAGCACCGTAATTATCGCCGCCGAGCGCCTCAGTAAGGTTTTCCCCATGATGATGACGCCGGCCGGCACCATAAATCCAGTTCGCGTTTTCATCATCGGCGTCGGCGTCGCCGGGCTGCAGGCGATTGCCACTGCCAAGCGCCTCGGCGCCCGCGTCGAGGCCTTCGATACGCGCCCAGTCGTCGCGGAACAGGTTCAGTCGCTGGGTGCCAAGTTTGTCAAGATCGATCTGGGTGACACCGGCCAGACCAAGGATGGCTACGCAAAAGAGTTGACGCCCGAGCAGCTTGAAAGGCAACGGCAGGGAATGGCAAAGGTCTGTGCCAACGCCGATGTGGTGATCACCACCGCGCAGCTGTTCGGGCGCCCGGCGCCGCGAATCGTTACCGCCGACATGATTCGCAAAATGCGGCCCGGCAGCATCATCGTCGACATGGCCGTCGAGTCGGGCGGTAATGTCGAGGGCTCGGAACCGGACAAGGAGGTCGACATCAACGGCGTGTGTATCATTGGCCTCGGCAACCTCCCGTCCCGCACAGCGTTTCACGCCAGCCAGGTTTATGCCAGTAACATCTTTAACATGATCGATGAGTATTGGGATGTCGAGGCCAAGAGCTTCAAGCTCGATCGTGACGACGAAATCATTCAGGGCTGCCTCATCACCCACGGCGGCGAGATCGTCAACGACCGCATCAAGGAATTGGCTGCAGACGAGTCGAAGCCCGTAAAACCTTCCGCCGTTTTGAAGATAGCCAGAGAGCCCGGGTTGAAGATCGGCAACGACGCCCCCAACGCGCCATAGGGTTTCAAGGTGAGATAGAACCACAGGAGGGCCAAAGTGCCCAAGAAATTCGCCGTAGGCGGAAAAAGAAAGACGTGATTCCGCATCGGACCGATCCGTCCGATCCGTCCGATCCGTCTCATTCGCCTCGAAATATTCGACGCTATCCGCCATTTGCCATTAGCCATCAACCATGGACATAAGATGATTGCAATATTTCTTCTCTTCATCCTCGTGCTGGCAATCTTTCTCGGCTTCGAGCTGATCGCAAAAGTGCCGTCGACGCTTCACACACCGCTGATGTCGGGATCCAACGCCATTTCAGGCATCACCATCGTCGGCGCCCTCATCGTTACCGGTCGGAGTGGCAGCGAGACGGCAACGATCATTCTCGGTACACTCGCCGTTGCCTTTGCCACCATCAATGTCGTCGGTGGTTATCTCGTAACGGATCGTATGCTGGCCATGTTCAAGAAAAAATACTGAGAGGATGCTAAATGAATCGTTCTGTCAAGCCACGTGTAACAAATGCTCGCGCTGAGTGACGACTTTCAGTCCGCCGGCTGGTGAATCCTCGTCCTCAGTCCCGATCCGTAAGAGTCGGGAGAGAGAGACGGTCCTCGTCCTTGTTCTCGAAGCGCGTCAGCGCGATCTTAGGTGGTAACAGGAAGCAATAGGAATCGAGGACGAGGAACGCGTTTGACGGGAATTTAAATTGTGCGTTGGTATTTTGGCCTCCCCGGGATTCGGTGAGGTCGGGTCGTCCACTCTTCTATGGAACACATCGTTGAACTCTGTTATATCGTTGCCGCCATCCTCTTCATTCTCGGCCTGAAGATGCTGGGTTCGCCGGCTACGGCACGGCGCGGCAATATGATCTCGTCCCTGGGAATGCTGATCGCTGTCGTCGTCACGCTTTGCCATCGGGATGTGGTCAGTTTTCAATGGATCGTTATCGGCGCCATCATCGGTACGATTATCGGTGCCTTGGCGGCGCGGCTCGTGGCCATGACGGCTATGCCCGAGATGGTGGCGCTCTTCAACGGCTTCGGCGGCATTGCCAGCCTGTTGCTCGGCTGGGGCGAATTCCACGGCGGCGGCGCCGTTTCCTGGTTTAAGCTCCTGCCGATTGCTTTCGCCGTTCTCATTGGCGGCCTGACGTTCACCGGCAGCCTGATCGCCTATGGCAAGCTTACCGGCAAGATCGAGACGAAACCGGTGCTCTTCCCCGGGCAGCAGGTTGTCAACGCCTTCCTGCTGCTGGCCGCCATTGTTTGCACCGCACTTTACTGCAGCGGCTCGGCGAGCGGCGCCCAGTATCAGATCTTCATTGTCATTGTCGTCCTCTCCTTCATCTTCGGTGTTCTTGCCGTCATCCCTATTGGCGGCGCCGACATGCCCGTCGTGATCGCCCTGCTGAACAGCTACTCCGGGCTGGCCGCCTGCGCCGCCGGCTTTGTCATTCTCAATAACGTGCTGATAGTCTCCGGCGCCCTCGTCGGCGCCAGCGGCATCATTTTGACAAAGATCATGTGCAAAGCCATGAATCGCTCGTTGGCCAACGTCCTTTTCAGCGGCTTCGGCGGCGCCACCACGGCCGTCGGTGGCACAACGGAAGGGGGCGAGGTCCGGCCGATTACCGCCGAGGATGCCTATTATGTGCTCGAGGCGGCCGGCTCCGTTGTCTTTGTCCCCGGTTACGGTATGGCTGTGGCGCAGGCGCAGCATGCCGTTCGCGAGCTCGGCGAGCTGCTGGAAGGTAACGGCACCGAGGTCCGCTACGCCATCCATCCCGTCGCCGGCCGCATGCCCGGCCACATGAACGTTCTGTTGGCCGAGGCCAACGTCTCTTACGACCAGCTCGTCGAGCCCGAGGACGTCAATCCCGCCATGGAGACCGTCGACGTCTGCATGATTATAGGGGCCAACGACGTCGTCAACCCGGCGGCCCGCGACGACGAATCCAGTCCCATCTACGGCATGCCGATAATCGAAGTTGATCGGGCCAAGACTACCATAGTGCTCAAACGTTCCATGGCCGCCGGCTTTGCCGGCATTGACAATCCCCTCTTTTTCAAAGAGAACAATCGCATGCTGTTCGGCGACGCCAAATCCTCCATCAGCACCCTCATCAGCGAGTTTAAATAGTAATTTTTTATTTTTTCGTCTTTAAAAAATTTTTTCACCAGTCGTCACGATCGGGTACGAACTTCAGCCATCCTGGCAACTCGCAGCCATTTGCCATCGCCTCGAGCATCCACGAGGCCGTCCCCCGGACGATACTGCCCTGGGGCAGTGTCGCGGCGAGTTGCTCGAGCTGTCGCCGCGCGGCGGAAGATGCGTTTCAACTGTCGGGCCTGGGCGGCGCGGTTACGGGCTCGTTCACCTGGAGCAGCTACGGAGACGGCCCCGATACGGTTCTCATGTTCACGCCCGGCTAGCTGTTGGACGGGGCGAGCGCTACGAAATCGTGGCGGCGGATGATTTCATGAAGGATACTGGATCATCGAGTATGATGGTGCGTTGATCGAGCTGAATGGAGAATGATATAAGGACTAACGGACCATGAACAATGACGAACGGGTGTTTGGCATGATCGGCCTCGGTTACTGGGGGCGGAATATTCTCCGGAACCTGTACGAACTCGGCCTGTTACGCATTGCCTGTGACGCCGACGAGGGGACGATCAAGCACTGGCGGGAGACATACGCCGACATTGATTACACGACGACTTACGCCGACATTCTGAACGCCGAGGAGATTATAGGCGTCGTCATATCGACACCGGCGGGAATGCACTATGAAGTAACGAAGGCGGCGCTGGCGGCGGGAAAAGACGTCCTCGTCGAGAAGCCGCTGGCACTGACCGTCCGCGAAGGCGAGGAACTCGTCGAACTCGCCGAACGGGAAGGCCGGATATTGATGGTGGGTCACATCCTGCAGTACCACCCGGCGGTGGAAAAGCTCAAAGAACTCGTTTCGTCCGGCGGTCTTGGGAAGATCCTGTACATCTATTCGAATCGTTTGAACATCGGTAAGTTGCGAACGGAAGAGAACATTCTCTGGAGCTTCGCGCCTCATGACATCTCGGTGATGCTGACGCTCCTGGAGGAGGAGCCGGAATCGGTGGTTGCGTTCGGTGGCGATTACGTCAACAGCGGCATCTTCGACACCACGCTGACCACGTTGGAGTTCCGGAACGGTGTCAAGGGCCATATTTTCGTCAGCTGGCTGCATCCGTACAAGGAGCAGAAGATGATCGTTGTCGGGTCGGAGGCGATGGCGGTGTTCGATGATATCGGCGATCAGAAGCTGGTCATGCATCCGCATAAGATCGAATGGAAGGACGGTAAGATCCCGGTGGTGCAGAAGTCGGATTACGAGGTCATCGCTGTAAGAAAAGAAGAACCCTTGGAAAACGAGCTGCGGCACTTCGCCGAGTGTGTCCGGAGACGCCGGAAACCACGTACCGATGGCCTCGAGGCTGTTCGTGTGTTACGAGTTCTGGAGATGGCCGAGTTGTCATTGACATCCTCCGGTGCCGTTGGCAAATGTGGAGGTGCCGGTGATTCCGTGCACGAGAGCTGTTACATCGACGACGATGTCGAAATCGGGGAGGGGACGCGGATCTGGCATTTCTCACACATTCTGTCGCGGTCGATCATCGGTCGGGACTGTGTGATCGGTCAGAACTGCTCGATCGGACCGGACGTGCGCATCGGCCGGCTGTGCAAAATTCAGAACAACGTTTCGGTTTACAAGGGCGTGACGTTGGAG
>CAUZRT010000228.1:0-5616 GCA_963582235.1 Lentisphaeria bacterium | reverse complement strand
GCGGCGGGTCACAAGGAATTGGAACCACGCATAGGCGTTTGGGCGAAGACTACACGGCGCTCAAGTCTGTCCACCGGATTTATGTTATGAAGGACGGCGTCCGTCGGCTGACGGATTGCAGGAGCGCAGAATAACCCCGGCGGAACCGGTCAAGTTCGCTGCCGATCAAACGCGACGGCCACGATTTCATCAGTGAGCCAACCCGACCGAGGCGCTACAGGGATGACGATGCCGGCGTCTCCTGCACGGCATTATCGGGTGCCAGACCCGGCAATGACCTCCCGTTTACCGATCCAGCGGAAGGGAATGCACGGACGTCGATAGAGATGGGGAGGAATCTGTTCGGCGATCTCTGCATGAAAATCAGGAAGTTTTGACCAGTGCAACCCGCCGCGAAGGTGATGTGCGGTGTGGTAACCGAGATTGCCCGTGAACCGGTTATAGCAGGGATGAATAATATTGTACGACGCATGCATGTCGTCGTCTACTGCCAGCCCGGCGTGATGGTAGTACGTGTGCCATGCGGTGATGTACAGTGAGATCGCCATCGGCAGCAAAAACACGAACAGCGCGTTGAACCAGTTCCACCAGAAAAGACCCGCCAACAGCGTCAATTGTACGAGCAGCATGATAACGAACAGACGTTGGTGGTGGCGAAACTCGGTGCCGGCACGGAAGGCCCGGGGATAACCTGTGACCGCGACAGACAGTGAGTATTCCACGGGTTCCATCTTCGAGCCGTCGGCCCGTGCCCAGCGCGATTCATCATGTTCTTGATCGAGGTAATGCCGGTGGTGACCAATGACGTGATGGAGGAACCAGGCTTGGGACGTGACGCCGGTCTGAAAGCCGTAGACGATCTCGAGCAGCCGGTTCAGAATCGGCTGTCCGAAAGTCGCCAAATGCTGGTGATGATGGTTGAACGCGGCGATAAATGATTTCGGCAGGATGCCGGCAAGCAGCCAGGCAACGGCTCCCCACCAGGGACTATAGACAAACACGCTGAGATCGAACACGAATACCAACAGGACGCACAGGATCGGCAGGCGGTCCGCCTTGTATTTCAAGAATTGGCCCATGAAGCCTCACGCACAAGTAGGTCTTCCTCAATACTGCGGCAAAGTGCCGGCACACCAGCCCGCAAGTCGAATACGATGGTACTGAGGGCTGGCGTAAAAATATTTTTACGCCAGCCCTATCCGCCGCGTCGCGCGGAAATGGCGGAACCGTAAAATGCACATGGTTGTCGCCATGTCAAACTGTCAATTGGCAGTAACGTCATCGGACACGAAGCCACGATCCGTTCAACGATCTGGATTGTGAGGTGTTGGCAGCCGTCCGGTTGGTCCGACGACCTCCACGGCTTAATCGTCGGTGACCGCCGTCACGACGGCATTTGTCGTTGTTTCTTTCGCCGACGTCAAGACCGATTGTGATGGCGGCGTCATCAATGCAGACGATATCCGGCGGCGGCACGTCGAAGGCGGGGGCCTGGGCCAACAGAGGCCACGCCACGGTCGCCGTTGCCGCGAGGAAAAACGGCAGCAGTCGCTCGCGGCCGGGTGAGGCGTTCATTGGACAGCCATTTTGGGTTCATACAATCCGACGTAATTAGTGGCTGAACGAAAAACCTTCGGCGGAGGCCCGCCGCGAATTGGGAAATCGCGGGTTTTCGTTCAGCCACTGATTACATCATCGCCGTCACTGCTTCGACAACATCCTGCTCCTGGGGAATGGTGGCGTCTTCCAATGGCTTGCTGTACGGGATGGGAACATCCATCGCGCCGATACGGACGATGGGAGCTTCCAGAAAGTCGAACGCCCCTTCGTACACGACCGAAGTGAGTTCGGCCGTTATGCCAAAACTCTGATAACCCTCGTCAATGACGACCGCACGCGTGGTCTTTGACACCGACTCGACGAGCGTCTTCTTGTCAAGGGGTACGAGGGTTCGCGGATCGACGACTTCCGCACTGATTCCCTTCTGTTCGAGAATGTCCGCTGCCCCAAGGGCCACGTGAACCATGCTCGAGGTAGCCATCAGCGTCACGTCGTCGCCGGTTCGTTTGATGTCCGCCTGCCCGAACGGTATCGTGATGTCGCCGTCCGGCACCGGTCCTTTCAGGTTGTACATCATTTTGTCTTCGTAAAAGAGGGTGGGGTTGTCATCGCGAATGGCGGACTTGAGCAGTCCCTTGGCGTCGGCGGGTGTGGACGGCATCACCACCTTGAGACCGGGGATATGGGATGTCCAGGCATGGAGGCTCTGGGAATGCTGCGCTGCCGACGACCGGCCCGCGCCCATAGTCGCCCGAATAGTCAGCGGAACCTTTGCCTGGCCGCCGGACATGTAGCGGATCTTTGCGGCCTGGTTGACCAACTGATCCATGGTCAGGGCAATGAAATCCCCGAACATGATCTCGATGACGGGACGCATACCCGTTAGTGCGGCACCGACCCCCAGCCCGACGAACCCGGCCTCTGAAATCGGAGTATCGATCACCCGCTCCGCCCCGAACTCTTCGTAGAGTCCCACCAGGACCTTGAATATGTTGCCCGAGGCGGCGACGTCCTCACCCATCATGAAAACCACGGGATCCCGCCGCATCTCCTCGGCCACAGCCTCTTTGATCGCCTCACCGAACTTCAACTGTTTCTCAGGCATAGACATGTTTGCGCACCTCCGTCACTTCTGGCCAGGGAGCGGCCTTGGCGGATTCCACCGCATCCAGCACCTCTTTCTCGACCGCCTCGTCCACGGCATGGAAATCCGATTCCGTTGCCGCACCCGTCGCCAGCATCCTTCGCTTCCAGCCTTCGACCGGGTCCTTGGCAATCCACTCGTCAATTTCCTCTTTGCTGCGATAGGCCAACCCGGGATCGCCGACGTGATGCCCCCGATAGCGATAGGTAACACATTCGATCATGGCGGCGCCCTGTCCGGCACGCGCCCGCTCGACGGCTTCAACGGTTGCCTCGCGAACGGCAAGTACATCCATGCCGTCCACCACCTCGCTGGGAATCCCGAAGGGCCGTGCGCGATCGGCGATGCATTCACCGGCAGTCACGGAATCGGTCGCCGTGTGTTCGCCGTATTGATTGTTTTCGCAGACGTAAATCACCGGTAGATTCCATATGGCGGCACAGTTCATCACTTCGAAAAAGACACCCTGGTTGGCGGCGCCGTCGCCAAAGAAACAGACGGCCACTTGGTCGGTCCGGCGCATTTTGGCCGACATAGCGGCGCCGGTAGCAATGCCGAAGCCGCCGCCAACGATCCCGTTGGCACCAAGTATTCCGAGCGACATGTCGGCGATATGCATCGAACCGCCTTTGCCCCGGCAATAGCCCGTGACGCGTCCCATGACCTCCGCCATCATGCGGTCCAAACGGCCGCCCTTGGCCACGCAATGGCCGTGCCCCCGATGCGTGCTGGTGATGTAATCTTCATCGTTAAGGACCGAACATACCCCGACGGCGACGGCCTCTTCGCCGATGTACAGGTGCGCGATGCCATCCATCAGGCCGGCCGTGTAGATGTTCAAAATCTGCTCTTCGAACCTGCGGATGCGGAGCATGCCCCGGTACATTTCCATCGCTAACCGGTCATCAACAGACATGTGAACCTCCCAAGAAACTTGGTTTGGTATTGGCGGACCGATTGATTGCAGTCATCCCCCTGGAGGGCGGGTCCGGCCGCCAAGTTTTCCGGATCGGCGGACGTGATTCTCGTTGGGACGGGACAACGTCCCTCACGGGATCAGCCCCACCACCGCGGGACTGACACATCGTAATAATCCGTCTCCGGCGGCTGACGGAGACGGATCGCAGCGCGAGGCGGCGGACGCTCTTCAGAAACTTGACACTTGTTGTTCGTCGAAATGATGATTGCAATCGGACGGTCTCATTAGCATCAGGTGACCACCTGTCGACGTGGTCACCTGATGCTAATGAGACCGTCTAGAAATTAGAGTTTCTGTCACACATAAGCCGCCCGCGCAGCGCGCCGTTCCGATGCTCCCAAGGGAATGGTGGAATGGTGGAATAACGGAGTTCTGAAGTATGGGAGTGTTGGAACAGCCGCCACGCCTTTCGCCTCACATCCACCCCTCGATCATCTCAACACTTTGCAGTTTTTGTTTCAGGTCGTGCAGGTACCGCGCAGCCAACATACCGTCAGCCAGGCGATGATCCGCAGACAGTGTGATCTGCATCATCTGCCGCATCACATTCTCGGGCGGTTCGCCGTGCGGTCGCAGACGCGGCAATATGGCGCCGACAGCGAGGGCGGCACATTCCGGCGGATTCACGATCGCGATGAAGGACGTGACGCCGAACATCCCGAGGTTCGAGATCGTAAACGTAGCCTTTGGCGTTCCCGAAATCTTACCACGGCGGGCCGCCTCCACGACCTCGACTCTCTCTTTCGCCACGGCCGGCAGGGATCGGTCATGGGCGTCGGCGATCACCGGCACCAGCAGTCCGTCCTCGAGCCCGACGGCCAGTCCGATGTTGACGGCAGCGTGTTCAACCATGGCATCGCCATCGAGACTGGCGTTGAGCACCGGATACTGCGTCAGGGTCGCCGCTGCCGCTTTGATCAGCACATCCGTTACCGAGAGTTTGATGCCGCGGCCGACGCTCACATCTTTTCGCCAGGCCTCCGCGTCGGTCATATCGACTTCGATACCGACGTAGAAATGGGGAATTGTCTGTTTGCTTTTCGACATCGCCCGGCCAATGGCCTGGCGCATATTAGAAAGTGGTGAGCAGTCCGCCGAGCCGGGCGCCGCCGGCGCTCGAGACGCGGCTTGTTCCACATCTTCGCTCGTAATCCGACCGCCGGGGCCGGTGCCCTGCACCGTTGCAAGGTCGACGCCCGATTTTCTTGCCAGTTTTTTGGCCGCGGGTGAACTCTTGAGGCGAGCGCCTCCGCCGGTACCCGGGCCCACGGCGGCAGAGGAGGAGGGCGCGTCCGGAATCATCGTCGTTATTGTGTCGGGCGCTTTTGCTGCAGGCAGGACGGCGTCGGGATCGAACGGCTCCTCGGCAGTCTCGGTCAATATCGCGATGACGGATAGCACCGGCACTACTGCTCCTTCGGCGGCGACAATCTTTCGAATGAACCCCGCCTCCGGGGCCTCGAAGTCGAACGACGCCTTATCGGTCTCCAATTCGACGAGCACCTCGCCTTTGACGACCTGATCGCCCTCCTCCTTGAGCCAGCGCACCACGGTCCCTTCGTCCTGCTGCTGGCCGTATTTCGGCATTGTGATCGGAATAACCATACGCGTTTCAGAGTTCAGTATTTACAGTGGAGTCGAAAAATACACGCTACGCGATGTTTTCACAAGGCCAAACATGTTGACAATAACGATCCGTCAGCCGACGGATTGCATGACTTTCACGTAAAGCCGGCCAACTTGATCGTCTGGGAATTTGCTATGTGAGACTCTCTGATCATTTAGCTACGTTCGGGTCAGTTTTGGACATGATGGTGTGTTCTGAGGGGTCCCTGACGAACTCTTCGCCACATTCAGGGCAAGCGAAAACGGGACAATTGCCTGAACCGCTGGGTGGGAAAACGTCAACACCGATGTCATTGACCCACATTTT
>CAUZRT010000227.1:0-5647 GCA_963582235.1 Lentisphaeria bacterium | reverse complement strand
TCGGCACCGGATCGCCTTGTAGCGCCACGGTCCATGGCTGGACGCGGTTGGTCAGAGCCGGATGCAGTTTTCGCCCGCGCACGTAGTAATGTTGCGAGCAATCCAGCTGGGGCGCCCACCGGCGGTCCGCGTGCCAGTCGAAGGCGTCGCTGTAACTGGTCTGCATATCGGCGGAGAAGTCCGGCGTTGTCGACAGCTGGATCTGAAACACATAGTCGACACCGACGACGGTACGAAAGCCCACATCGATATAACCGCTGTTGGGATCTTCGCCGAAGCTCATGTCTGTCTGCAGGCGTTCCTTGCGCGTGAACCAGGAGCCGCCGCGCAGCGTGCGATCGTCCAATTCAGCAGGGAGAAATGTATCGGTGAGCCATTGGAACGCATTGCCGGTGCCGTCCCCAAGGCCGAATAAATTGGGACCGTAATAGCCACACGGCGTCGGGCCGACGACACAGTCATCCCCGCCTTCGAAGAAGTCGGCGCTGTTCCAGTAGTTGCCACCGAAGGGTGCGCCGAACAGTTCGTTATCCGGACCGGCTACCATCCAGTACCATTCATTGCACGGATCGGATGTGTCCGCATGGTTGTCCATCGCCAGCCGGTAAGCTAACGGGCACAAGGCCAGCCACGCCAGTCGTTCGTCTTTATCAAAGCCGTCCTCCCACTGTTCGCGCGTCAGGGTTTTCGGGTACCAGTCGCGCGCATCCGGACCCATGTTGTAGGCGTTATCTGCCGGCAGTAATCCCTTCCGTTTCGATAGATAGTTGCAGTAATAAATGGCGCCGCGCCATGTCACACCGAAGATCGGAAAGCGTGCTTTCCGATCGATAAACGTGTAGTTGGCGCCCAGCGCTTCGGGATCAAATTCGATGCCGTATGTGAACACGGGCACTGGATCTTCGTCTTCGACAAGGACGACGGCCACGTCGTTGTTGATAAAGACCTTGAACAGAATTATGCCTGCCTCGACGGGCCCGTAATAGAGATTCCCGTCGTCATCCCAGGCGAGTTCCGGCGGCTGTGTCCCCCAGACATCGTTGAGAAAAGCAATGAATTCCTCGACTTTGCAGAGGTTTTTTCCTGCGAAGAAGGTGTGCCGCGGATTATTTTCCAAGGCAAGCCCGGCAAATTCCGATGCGGCCGGGTTTGTTTGAAATTTTCCGCCGAAGGCATACTCGGAAAATTCCGACACTGCCGGAATCATTTGAAATTTTCCGCCGAAGGCATGCCCGGCGACACTGATCTCGATGGCCGAGTCTTCGCGCACCGGCGCAAAATTACTGGGGTCGTCGGCGGGATGTATTGCAACGGCCTCAACGTTCGATGCGTCCTGCGTAACCAGCATGGTCGTTTCGATCAGGGCATCGACAGAACCGTCCTGGTTGAGATCGGCAGCGCCCAGCAACCGGTCCGTCGGCCGCAGCGGCCACAGTGTCTGTTCCACAGCCACCAGATCGCTGATGCGGACGGCGTTGAGAAAATTGGTCGTTGTTGCAGCCGGCGGCACGTCTTGCAGCGTGCCGAAGATCTGATCCAGGAACATGAGGATCGTTTCAGTGGGATCCAGGGGGTTGAGCTTAAACAGGAATTTTGACGGACTGTTGAACAGAAGTCCGACAACAGGTTCCAGCGGTTGCGGTACGCCGCCGGCGACCGGCAGGACCAGGATTTCGCCCGGTGCCCCCGTCGTCGCGTAAACGCGCGACGGAACGATCGCGCCGCCCGGGCCGACCACGCCGCAGATGCCGAGCCCGTCGAGCCCGGCGACAGGGATCAGATTGGTGACGGTATCAAAGCTCAACAAAGCAAAGAATGTCGCGCCGGTGACCGGATCGCGAACGATCAGGTCGGCGTTGAGATCGGGGCTCAGGTGACCCACCGCGAGGACTTCCAGTCCTTGCTGGCCCTGGATCGGCAGCAGATCAGCAAGTTGACAGCCCACCAGGACGCCGATAAACAGACCGGTGCCGTCGGAGAGCAGCAAATCGCGCTCGTCGTCGCCGTTGAGGTCGCCGTTGCCGACAACGCTCAATGACTCAAGGCCGGGCAACAGAATCTCATCTTCTATGCGGAAGCCGTCGAGGATTCGGAGAAACTTGGCGCCGCTGTCAATGTCCTCGTATACGACCTTGGCTGGAATCAGGTCTGTCCCACAGATCACATCAACGACAGCGGCGCCGTTGCGGGCGCCGAACACGGGATAATGCGTGAATCGTTCAAGGCCGTCGAACAGGGAGGCAAAGTCGCTCACGATGGGGATGACATCGACCGGTTCGAGATTGATTGTCTGAAAGCATTCCGCCGTTTCCTGGCAGTTGTCCTCAGCAGTCCAAAAGCGAATGATCTGACCGGGGCAGTCGCCGACGGTCAGATCAATAAAGCTGAGCTCGGGCTCCGTGTCACAGTTATCGGTGGCCGTGGAAAACCCGGTATTGAGTGGATTGATCGAATCGCCACAGTTGATCGTTATTGCCGGCGGACAAACGACCGCGGGTGGTGTTGTGTCGTTGACGCTGATGACCTGAACACAGGTGGCAGTGTTGCCGCAGGTGTCCGTCGCAGTCCACGTACGCGTTATGGTCTGATTGCCCAGGCACGAGCCGGCGGCCACCGAGCCGCTGTGGGTGATCGTAATCTCCTGCGCCGTTGCGCAGTTGTCCGTTGCCGATGCCTGACCGGTGGCGCCGGGATCGCTGGCTGCATCCCATTCGATCGTCGTATCCGCCGGGCACGAGATCCCCGGCGCCGTGGTGTCTTGCACTGTGACGGTCTGACTCGCTGTGGCGACGTTGCTGCAGTTGTCCGCCGCCGTCCACGTGCGCGTGAGTGTGAACCGTTGCGGGCAATTACCATTGGTTCGCGTTTCGCCAAACACCGCGGCGGCATTGGGATCGCAGTTATCGTTTGCCGTCACCGCCGCGACCGGCGGCACACTGTCGCACTCGATCGTAATGTCCGCGGGCACACCATTGAGAACGGGAGCAGCCGTATCCTGAATGGTAATCGTCTGGACGCAGTCGGCGAAGTTGCTGCAACCGTCGCCGGCCGACCATGTTCGCGTGAGGGTTGTCGGGCACATGCCGCTAACATTGTCGGCGAAGGAGATGATCAGGTCGCCCACTTCGCAATCGCCGACGGTCGCGGCATCGCCCGTATTGGCCGGGGCCGTGGATTCGGTGCATTGGATCGTGACGTCGTCCGGGCAGGTGATGGACAGTGTCGGTGCCGGTGTCAGAGTTATAGTTTGATCACAAGTGGATGCATTTCCGCAGACGTCGCGGGCGGTCCATGTACGGGTAATCTCCGAGGGGCAGCCCCCGCCACCGGCATCGCTGAAGGTGACGAGCGGACTCGGGTCGCAATTGTCCGCAGCAGTTGCTTCACCGGTGTTTGATTTATCGGTTGATTCGCTGCACAGAATGGTGACGTCGATGGGACAGGAAATGACCGGCGGCGTGGTATCGGTTACGGTCACAATCCGGACCGTGCTTGCCGAATTGCCGCAGGCATCGGTCGCTGTCCACATGCGCGTAAGCGTAAAACGATGCGGACAGTCGCCGTCCGTCCGTACCTCATTGACGGTGACGGACACATTCGGATCGCAAATGTCGGTGGCCGTGCACTCGGCGGTGGGCGGCACGGCATTGCACTCGACCGTCACATCGGCCAACACGCCGATGAGCACCGGCGCCCCGTTGTCTTCAACGGTGATGGTCTGATCACAGATCTCGGTATTCCCGCAAATATCCCTTGCCGACCAAGTTCGTGTGATCGTCTTTGGACAGTCTCCGGACGTTTGATCCGAAAAAGTAATCACCGGATTTGAATCGCAATTGTCCACCGCTATCGCCGTACCGGCATCGACTGGATTGCTCGATTCATCGCATTCGATCGTGTCATCGGGCGGGCAGAAGATCTCCGGCGCCGTGTTGTCCTGGATAATGATCGTCTGGATGCAGCTCGAACTGTTGCAGGAACTGTCCGTCGCTGTGATAGCGCGCATGATGATAAAACGAAGAGGGCACACCTCGGGCGGCAGCGGATCGATGATGTCTTCGAATGTGTACGATGGCGTGTCGTCCCAGTTGTCCATTACCGTCGGCAGCCCGTTGCACGGGACCTCCCGGGTCGGCGTATGACTGACAAATTCAATCACGCCCACGGGAACTTCGCTTGCCATCAGTTGCAGCGGCGGGGCGCTCAACGGCGTCTCTAACGGCACGCCGATCGGCGGAAAACTGGTTATCGGCAGGGTCGATTCCAAATGTATTGCAAACGTGCCGGTGTCCAGTATCAGCCCGCCCGCGTCGATTTCGACGAACACGTCGAAAAAGCACTGGCCGCTGACGAATTCTCCCTGGGGTCCGACTTCATCGACTTGGACGCCCCCGGTCGATGGCATGTCGGACCGTAACCTGACAATCACCGGACCCAGCGGTGAGCTACCGGCCAGCGTCATTTGCACAATTTCGGTCTGGATCGTCCGGCCCACCTCATATGGGCCTCGTTCCCGGTAAACGATAGTCGGATTGGGTCCGCCCGACGCGAGGTTGATCGGCAATGCGGTGACGCCGAGCTTCGGGTCGTCCAGAGTTATGACGATCTCGCCTATGGAATCGAACCAATCCTCGGTCTGCGGGTCCCACTCGACGGTCTCATCCGGCGGACAAGTGATCACCGGCGCCTCGGCATCGATGATGGTGATTGTTTGTTTACAGTTTGCACTGGTGCCGCTGCAAGCATCGAAAACGCTCCAGAGCCGCTCGATCGTCGTCGGGCATTGACCGACTATGGTGTCGCTGAATGACGGGGTCGTCGGCGGTAGGTCACAGCCGCCCGACACGCTCGCGAATCCATTGGTGTTGGCCGGCTCACTCGAAATATCGCAGTTGATCGTAATGTCCTCCGGACAGGTTAAATCAACCGGCGGTAGTTCGAGCAGAGAGATCGTCTGCTGGCAGTCACTGCTGTTGTTCGAGAAGTCTTGGGCTGTAAAGGTCCGTATAAATGTGGAGGGACAGGCGCCGAGCGGGCCGTCGGCGTGAAATATTGCCGGGTTCGGATCGCAGTTGTCTGTCACTGTCGCATTCCCCGTGTTTCCGGTTGCGGTCGAATCGATGCACAGAATTGTCGTGTTCGACGGGCACGTAATCACCGGCGGCGTCACGTCCACGACAGCGACTACCGTGCCGCAGGTCGTTAAATTGCCATTAACATCGACAACCGTTAACGTTTCATTATTGCCGCCGACTTCTGAACAAGCAAAGTTCGTCTGGCTTAAGGAAAGGCTGGCAACGCCGCAATTGTCACTGGAGCCATTATCGATATCTCCTGTGGTAATGCTTACGCCGCCGTCGCCGTTGTTCGTGCCCGCATCGAGCTGAATGGTGATGTCCTGGCATACGGCCACCGGGTTAACATTATCTTCTACGGTGACTACCGTGTTGCAGGTCGTTACATTGCCACTAACATCGACAACCGTTAACGTTTCATTATTGCCGCCGACTTCTGAACAATCAAAGTTCGTCTGGCTTAAGGAAAGGCTGGCAACGCCGCAATTGTCACTGGAGCCATTATCGATATCTCCTGTGGTAATGCTTACGCCGCCGTCGCCGTTGTTCGTGCCCGCATCGAGCTGAATGGT
>CAUZRT010000226.1:0-5654 GCA_963582235.1 Lentisphaeria bacterium | reverse complement strand
CGGGTCGTTGCGACCGATTTTCGGCTGTGACCGATGGTAGGTGACGCCTTTCGGCCGAACCGGCTCCGGTGGGGTTTCGCCATTGCCGCCGGTGGTCGTCTGCAGCGGCGCCTGACCGACGTCGAACTGACCCAGAATCTGATGCACCTCCTCCTGGGGCAGAGATGCCAGAAAGTTTTGAAACGCCGACAGGCTCGTCGCCGACCGGAACATATTGCCGACAATCTCGTCATTAATCCGGTCCATCAACTCACCGAATATCTGGAAGGCTTCCTGTTTGTACTCAACGAGCGGATCGCGCTGGGCGAACGATCGCAAATAGATACCCTCACGCAGCCCTTCCATGACGTACAGGTGCTCCATCCACAGCTTGTCGGGGCCGTTCAGCATGATATAGCGCTCCAGCCGCCGCAACGACTCCGGGTCCTCGCCTTTCTCCTTGGTTTCGTACGCTGACTTGATCCGTGACATCAGGTTCGACACCAAGGTCTCCGGATTGTATGTCTGAGGATCAACGGTGACATCCGACTGCTTGAAGCCGATCGGCAGCGTTGTGTTCAGCCAATGCAGGAGCGGCGCACTGTCGAGGGGCGAGCCGTTGTTTTCATGCCGTTCCTGATCGGAGATGGTGCACATCTCGACATGGCTGTAGACTGCGTCTTCAACGAAATCATATAGCATGTCGCGCGGGTCCTCATTGATCAGGACCTCGCGCCGCCGGCCGTAAATCACCTCGCGCTGTTTGTTCATGACATCGTCAAACTGCAGCGTGCGCTTACGGGTTGAAAAATGGTGCTGCTCGACTTTGCGCTGGGCGTTTTCAACGGTCTTGTTGAGCAGCGGATGCGATAGTTCATCCCCTTCTTCAAAACCGAACCGTTCCATCAATCGTGCAATGCGATCCGATGCGAACAGGCGCATCAGATTGTCCTCGAGCGAGATGTAGAATCGCGACGAACCCGGATCCCCCTGACGCGCGCAGCGGCCGCGCAACTGCCGATCGATACGTCGTGCATCGTGGCGCTCGCTGCCGATGACATGGAGACCGCCGACTTCGCCGACCCCCTGCCCGAGCCGAATGTCCGTGCCGCGGCCGGCCATATTGGTGGCGATGGTCACCGAGCCGCGCTGGCCAGCACGCTCGACGATCTCGGCCTCGGATTCGTGGTGTTTGGCATTGAGTACGTTGTGGGTGACCTTGTCACGCTTCAGCATCCGGCTGAGCACTTCGGATACTTCCACGGATACGGTGCCGAGCAACACCGGCTGGCCCCGCGAATTGCATTCTTTCACTTCGTCGATGATCGCATTGTATTTCTCGCGTCTGGTCTTGAAGATCCGGTCGTCGTTATCGCTGCGGACACACCGCTTGTTGGTCGGGATCACGGTAACGTCGAGCTTGTAGATGTCCCGGAATTCCTGGGCTTCCGTATCGGCGGTGCCGGTCATGCCCGCCAGTTTCTCGTACATGCGGAAATAGTTCTGGATGGTGACGGTGGCCAGTGTCTGGGTTTCCCGCTCGATCTCAACGTCTTCCTTCGCCTCGAGAGACTGATGCAGGCCCTCGCTGAATCGCCGGCCCGGCAGGACACGGCCGGTGAACTCATCGACGATCAGCACCTTATTCTCCTGCACGACGTAATGCACATCCTTTTCGTAGAGGCAATAGGCACGCAATAATTGCGAGATGCTGTGGATCGTCTCACTGCGTTCGTCGAAGAAGTGCTGCGCCTGCTCACGTTTCTCAAGCTTGGTCGCATCGCTCAGGGCTTCGTCGGCGTCGATTTCCTGGAATTCGGCGACCAGATCGGGCAGCAGGAAGGCGTCGGAATCGTCCGGACGCAAGGTTCTCCGGCCAATTTCGCTGAGGTCGGCGTCGTGCTGCCGCTCATCAATTGCAAAGTAGAGTGTCTCCTTGATCTCCTGAAACTGGCCGCGGTTCTGATCGCTGCGAATTTGCGATTCCAATTTGTCCAGGCCGCTGCGTACGGCCGGCGTTTCCATTACCCGTGCCAGTTGCTTATGTTTCGGCATCCCCAGCTTGACCTGGAGCACTTTGTACATCGCCTCTTCGGTGAGCTCCGCATCGACCTCGCCGGTATCGGACTCCAGGACCTTGCGCGCATCGGTGATCCACTCGGTGCACAACTGATATTGTTTGCGGAAGAGGGCTTGGACCGTCGGCTTGAGTTTCCCGTAATGCTGCACGGAGGAGACCGTCGCCGGCCCGGAGATGATCAGCGGCGTGCGTGCCTCATCAATCAAGATGCTGTCGACCTCGTCTATGATGACATAAAAGTAGTCGCGCTGAACCATGTCCTCGGGATCGACGGCCATGCCCATGTCACGAAGATAATCAAAGCCGAACTCGCTGTTGGTGCCGTACGTTATGTCACAGCCATAGTGCCGGCGCCGCTCTTCCGGATTCTGATCATGCTTCAGGCAGCCGACCGTAAGCCCCAGCCAACGGAAGACGGAGCCGACCCATTCCGAATCGCGGAGCGCCAGAAAATCGTTGACGGTCACCAGCTGGCAGTTCCGGCCGGTCAAGGCATTCAGGTACAGGGGCATGGTTGCGACCAGAGTCTTGCCCTCACCAGTCTGCATTTCGGCAATGTTGCCCCGGTGCAGGATGATTCCGCCCATCAGTTGCACATCATACGGGATCTCGATCCACTCGATGGTGCCCGGCGGTCGCGTTACCCGCGTCCCGACCATGCGGCGGCAGGTGTTCTTCACTGCGGCGAAGGCCTCGGGAAGAATATCATCGGTCGTTTCCCCGTTCTGCAGCCGCTCCTTGAACTCAGGGGTCTTGGCCCGCAACTGGTTGTCGGTCAGTGTTTGGTATTCCGTTTCGAAGCGATTGATCTCGGCCACCAGCGGCACCAAGCTTTTGGCCGCCCGCTCGTGCTTCGAGCCGAAAACCTTTTTTAAAACGCCAGTGATCATACGAACGACTCCAATCCCCTACGCCACATACTTGAAGTGGAACACGTAAAAGATGCAGAAAATAATATTAATGAGAAACCCGACCATCAGCGGCACGCGATCATTCAGGATGAAATGATCGAAACAGTCAAAGGCCCAAGCAAACACGTACAGGATCATGACAAACGGCTTTGTGCGTTCCGAGACATCGGCGGCGAAAACGAAATACAATGTTGCCAGAAAATAGCAGATCACGATGGCGAAACCGAACGTTCCGAACATCCACCATGTGACAAGCTCTCCGTTATTCCAGACCTCGTAATTCGGTACTGTGGAGGCTCCACAAACCTCGACAGTTTGAACTTGTCCAATTATCGTGCACCGGTCCTCTAATCAATAAGTTTAGTGGGTATTTCAAAAAATTGAAAATCACTTCAACGTAATCCCGGCGACGCCGAGACAGTTGCCGCCGGGCTGTCCGCCCTCGAGGACCTTGCCGCTGCGTTCGAATGCGAAGGCAACGAGCTGTTTGCCGATGATTCGGGCATCGCCGAGGGCGACTTTGTCGTGCTTGCGGCTGTACAGTTTTTTGCCTTTCGTCGGATCGAACTGATGTATCACGAGAACGCCCGCTTCGCCCGACGTCCGCGTCCGCATACTGGTCTCGAGCGTATCTTGAAGGACGACGAGGCGGCCGTTGCCGCATACGACTTTCCCAGAAATCTGCTTCTCCTCCCAAACCTTTTCACCTGTTTTGAGGTCAAGGGCCAGGAATACCCAGTCGTTGACGCTAGCGGCAGTCGCCGTCTGCGCTGCCAAGGGACGACCCTCGAGCCCCATCAATTCCACGCCTGCCGCCATCGTTTCGACGTCGAGCATACCGCCTTCCTCGGTCGAGTGGCCGATAAGGTAGACGCGATTCTCGTCGCTCATGTGACTGGTGATGCCGCCGGGAAGCGCGAACTGCCAAACCACATTACCGGACTTCGAATCGATGAGGCGCAGATACTGCGTTTCCCAGAAATAACCTTTGCGAAGCTCTTCTGTCTCATACGCCACCCGCAACATGGTTTCGGCCCGCGCGTCATCGGGCATTCCCATCTCTTCGGAGTTCCAGGCCAGGGACCGCTTCGGATTGCCGTCGAAGTCGATATAATGCAGGCGCGCCTCGTCCAGATAGGTCACGTAACCACCCTCGATGACGGGTCCCCAAACAGGCTGGTCGCCGAGATTGATCTGCCACAAGCGCTCGCCGCTGGACGGCTTGAAGGCAATGATCCGGATCTGGGTCCGCTGTTTCTCGAACCAGGTGAAGCCGGTGACCGCCAGTTGCGAATCGATGGCGGCGGCGCCCAGAGTCAAGCCGTTGGGGACCTGGGCGACCCACAATTCCTTACCGCTCTTCATCGAGATCGCGGTCAGCAAATACTGTTGGCGAATGACGGTTGGTGACTCATTCAACTGCCGCTCCATGAGCCGGTCGATCTTTACCTCCATCCGTTCATACAAATCGCGACGTTCATATTCCTTGATTACGGTCTCCTTGACAAGCGCCAGGTCTTGGCTGTGGCAGAGCACCTCCCGCGGGCGTTTATTGTTGTTGATTTCTTGTGACCAGAGAACATCGCCGCCGGTTGCCAGGCGCTGTAGCTTGTGCTCACCGCCGACCAGAAGACCGCTTTCGTCTTCCTTTAGATAACGGGTCTCGCCCCCCTCGAGATTCTGACTCCAAGCCGCTGCGCCTTCCTTCGGGTTGATGGCCACCAGTTGGCTCCCGATCCGAGCGAGCATAAATGATTCGGTTGCCTTGACAAACTGCGTACGTCCCGCGCCGCCGGGATTGTCGACCGTCCACTTTAGTTTCCCGTACGGATACAACCAGGCCGTCCACAAGAAAAAGAGGATTCCGACCAGAATGATACCGACGATACCGAGGAGGACTCTCTTGACCGTCCGGATGATGATCCCATGCTCGGCCCCTGTCTGGGCGGCGCGCTTCTTGACCGGGTCGCTGACCTCGGTCTGTGCTTGAACGGCTTCCAAGCAAGCCGTGCTGCAAAACTCGCCGAACATACGGACACATTCCTCGCAGACGGGCGCATGACAGTTCCGGCACTGCTGATCCGCAGTGAATTCCGGATGTTTGGCACATGGCACGGCGTTGGGCATAGAGTGCTGGAACAGGTGTTCAGTGTTGAGTGTTCAGCGACTTTCTGGCGCTTCCAGTTTTAGCATTGAGAAACGGTACTCGTAATCGATCCATTCGTAATCGATCCGTTCGTAACCATGATGCTTGGCCGGCCTTCGCTTACTGTTTGTTTCAGGAGAATTTCCAGTTTCCAGTCCCTAATCCCCAGTCGCTAATCCCCACCCCCTCACTCTTTCTTGCCTGCGTCCTTGAACTTAAACGATTCAACGCCGTAGGCGGCCTCGACGTCGGTAACGGCGGCCTGGCGGTTCTTCATGCGCGTGCTGTCGCTGTCGATGATAGCACCCTTGTCATCAAAGAAATCGGGAATGAGATTCCGCTCCTCGAATTCGTCCGCCTCGCCCTCCTCAGCGTCAACTTCATCAAAGATATCCTGGGGCACCATCGGCAGAATGCCAGTGAAGCCGGAACTTACCGGAAACTTGCTGCGCTTCTTCTGCCCAGCGGGCTGCCGCCGCATGGCTTTTTTCTTTGCCGGATCGGGCCTTGCCCGATCCGGCTTCACATCCTCAGAGCC
>CAUZRT010000225.1:0-5665 GCA_963582235.1 Lentisphaeria bacterium | reverse complement strand
GGCGTTTAAAAAGGGGTTGGTCGATCTGTTTCCCATCTATACAGCGCACCGCTGGGTCAATCAGACAAAAGGCGAGAAATTCGATAAGAACTGGATCGTCAAGCAGAAGATCTACAATCACAAGCCCATCGGGTTCCAGGGCTTTGCCATGAACGTGCGCCGGCCGCCATTGGACGATCTTCGCATCCGCAAGGCGATCGCACACCTCGTCGACCGCCCGAAAATGAACAGTACGCTGATGTACAATCAGTACTTTCTGCACCGGTCCTATTACGAAGATCTCTACTCGAAAGAGAAGCCATGCCCGAATCAGCCCGTTGCCTTTGACAAGGATGCGGCGCGGCGTTTGCTGAAAGAAGCCGGATGGAAGGGCAATCCGGAGACGGGTCTCATCGAAAAGGACGGCCGCACGTTTAAGTTCAAAGTGCTGACGCGCAGCGCCTCGTCAGAAAAGTTTCTGGCCATCTTCGAAGAGGACCTCCGAGATCTCGGGATTGAGATGGAAATCAATAAGAAAGACTGGGCCGCCTGGGCCAAAGACATGGATGAATTCAATTTTGACTTGACCTGGGCCGCCTGGGGCGCCGGCGTCCGCAAGAACCCCGAGTCCATGTGGGCCGCCAAAGAAGCGGACAGGCGGGCAGGCGTCAATGTTACCGGCTTCAAGGACGACAGGGTCGACGAAATGATCGAAAAACAAAAGAGCATTTTCGACATTGCAGTGCGTCACGATATCGTTCGGGAGATCGACGCCATTATTTTTGAGGCCCACCCCTACGCCTTACTTTGGAACATCAATTATACCCGGCTCCTGTACTGGAACAAATTCGGGACACCCAAACCGGTGCTGTCGAAATACGGGGATGAGAGCGCCGCGATCGCATACTGGTGGAGTGACGAAGATTCGCTCGCCGATCTCGAAGACGCGACGGCGGACAAGACCGCCCTGCCCCGGCTCCCCGATGCGATCCACTTCGACGATGCCTTTGGAAGCGGTGAGTGATGGAACGGCTCGATTACTTCATCAAACGACTCCTCCTCGTTATCCCGACCTTCGTCTGCATCACCTTCATCTGCTTTGGAATCTGCCAGTTAGTACCTGGTGGCCCCGTTGAACAGGCGCTCATGCGCATGCGGGGAATCGGCGGCGGAGAGAGTTCACGAGGCACTGATCTGCAGGCGGCGATTTCGGAAGAACAGCGTAAGGCGATTAAAACTCATTTCGGCTTCGATAGGCCCTTCTACGAACGCTATTGGCGGTGGCTTGTGACAGACCGGATCGGCCTGCGCATGGAGTCGTACAAGTTTCCGAACAAGACCGCCTGGCAACTCATCAAAGAGCGGTTTCCCATATCGCTCATCTTCGGCATCCCCGGGTTCATGTTGACATACCTGATCTGTGTCCCGCTCGGCATCACCAAGGCCTTGCGCGACGGCGGCCCGTTTGATTTCCTTTCCAGCGTCATCGTTTTTGTTGGCTATGCGATACCCGCTTTCGCTTTCGGGATGATTCTGAAGATGTTCGTTTGCGGTACGGTTGAAGGACTCTGGGATTTCTTTCCCGTCTCCGGATTTGTCTCCGATAACTTTGATAAACTCTCCTATCCCAGCAAGCTGAAGGACGTTTTCCTGCACATGTGTCTCCCGGTCGTTTGCTATATGATCGGCAGCTTTGCCGTACTGACACTGCTGATGAAGAATTCGCTGCTCGAGCAGATCGGCAAGGATTATATCCGCACGGTGCTGGCCAAAGGCGGCAGCGCGCGTCGCGCGATCTGGGGCCACGCCGTGCGCAATTCGCTGATACCGATCGTCACCGGCATCGGTACGATCATGACAGTGATGTTCGCCGGCTCCGTTCTCATTGAGAAAGTGTTCGAGATCCCCGGCATGGGGACCCTCAGTCTCGAGGCCATTGTCAGCCGCGACTATCCGGTGTTTATGGGCATTCTCTCGCTCACTTCCATTCTCGGCCTGATCGGCAACATCGTTTCCGATTTCTGCTATGTCCTGATCGATCCGCGGATCAATTTTCAGAAGTAATTGAAGTCGATGCCGGGAATAGTGGCGCAGTGTCCGGTGACGTTCTGGCGCTGCCGATTTTGGCAAGGCGGACAACAAATCGTCCTCGATTCGGACGCTTTTTAGAGGACGAGGAGGAGGGACGAGGACAATTGAGTTTCAAAAACGGTCTCAAGCTTCAGGATACGGTATTCCGTTGCGCTCCAGTGACCAGGGATGAAGCCTTCGGTTCGGCCTTCAGGATTCCAATACTCCACCATTATTCAACCGCCATAGCTAGCCGCCTGCGCTCCCACTGAGCGGGACTTCGGTAAGACACCCCTGAGCGACGGCGGTCCAACATTCCGCTCTTTTCCCCGTGCGTATCTATTACCGTCTCAATCCCATCACTCGCAAACGCTTGCGACGGTTCCGCGAACTTCGTCGCGCCGACTGGTCATTTTGGGCACTGGTCATCCTCTACCTGGTCAGCCTGATATCGGAACTGCTATGCAACAGCAATCCGCTTTACGTCCGCTTTGAAGGCAAGTTGTTTTTCCCAATATTCAAGTACTACCCTGATGATACGTTTACCGGCAGCGGCAACAAAACGCGGCCGGACTACAAGGCGCTCAGCCGATTGCCGATCTTCGCGGCAAACCCGGACAATACGATCCTCTTTCCGCCGTTCCGATACGGTCCCTTCGAAAGCATCGCTCAGTCCGCCATTGACGTGGATGACGAAGTCGTGGTCAGCCTGATGCCGGAGTCGCGCGCCGGGACGGTAAACGTCGATCGAGACTTCAGGATCGCACGCTCGCAGACGGGCGGGTTTTTCTTCGGCGTTGCGGATGGGGAGCTCGAAGGCCGGGTGCTGACGGATCACTGGGCATTGCCGGAGACGATACTCGCTGGCGTCCACAAACGCTTCCGCAACGAAACGGCGCCTGCCATGTCGGCAGATCTCCTCAGCAATTTGGGTACAAAGGCGATCGTATCCCTGTCGCGCTTCAATCCGCGACGACGGCCACCGCCAACCGTCCGCGTGAAGTTTCGAGAACCGGATCCCATGGACAGCGGCGTTCAAACCGTCATTTTCACGGGCGGCTTAAACATCACCAAACTGCACGCCGTGCTCTGGGACCAGCTTACCGACGCCGATAAGAATACAGTGATATCGAACGTCCACCGCCGGATCGATGCGGAAGTGCCTGACACACGCCTGACAATCGCCGGTCAGAACTACCGAATCGTCTACACGAAACGGGACATCCGCTTTCCGTTTCGTCCCGTCAAAGGCCATCCGCTGGGTATCGACAGCGCCGGTCGGGACGTCTTCGCACGCGTTCTATACGGCTTGCGAACGTCTATGACATTCGGCCTGCTGCTTGTCGTATTCTCAATGGTACTCGGCATTGCCATCGGTGCGGTGCAAGGGTACTACGGCGGTCTCATCGACATTACCGGCCAGCGTCTCATTGAAATCTGGAGTGCCCTGCCATTTCTTTACGTTATGATCCTTCTGGCCTCTGTTTACGGGACAAGTTTTCTGCTTCTGCTTTTCTGTTACGGCATTTTCAATTGGATTGGCATTTCGTACTATATGCGGGCAGAGTTTCTGCGACTGCGAAGCCAGCCCTTCGTCGAAGCGGCGAAGTGCATGGGAGTCCCCAATCTCAAAATCATTGTCAGGCACATTCTGCCGAACAGCCTCGTGCCCGTCGTTACCTTTCTGCCATTTTCGCTGGTGGGCGCCATTGGTGTATTGACAGCGCTGGATTATCTCGGCTATGGGCTGCCGCCACCGACACCGAGTTGGGGTGATTTACTGAAACAGGCCCAGGAATTCCGCTTTGCCTGGTGGCTCGTCCTCTATCCGTCATTGGCATTGTTCATTGTCATGGTGCTGACCGTATTCGTCGGTGAAGGTGTCCGCACTGCCTTCGACCCAAAACGATTCAGCCGGATGGAATGAAATGGCCCCGCTCCTGTCAGTAAATGACCTGTCCGTGACGTTCGACACCGACGATGGCCCCATCAAAGCCGTCGATAAGGTCTCTTTTGACGTGCGCAAAGGGGAGGTCCTCGGCCTGGTCGGTGAGTCGGGCTGTGGCAAATCCGTCACGGCCATGAGCGTTCTGCGGCTGATTCCGTCGCCGCCCGGGCATATTGAATCGGGAACAGCGATATTCGAGGGACGGGATCTTCTCAGACTGCCAATCTCTGAATTGCGCCGGATCCGCGGCCGCAACATCAGCATTATTTTTCAGGAACCGATGACGGCGTTGTCCCCCTTGCATCGTGTCGGTCGCCAGCTCGTGGAAACGCTCCGAATTCACCAGAACATCAGTAAACCGGAAGCTTGGAAAATCGGCACGGAATGGTTGGGCAAGGTTGGCATTCCCGATCCGGCGGAGCGTATGTTCGCGTATCCATTCGAGTTCTCCGGCGGCATGCGCCAGCGTGTCATGATCGCCATGGCGTTAATGCTGAATCCAGCATTGATCATCGCGGATGAGCCGACAACGGCGTTGGACGTGACGATTCAGGCACAGATCTTTGATCTCATTCTGGAAATGAAGAGTAACGATACCTCGCTACTGCTCATTACCCACGACATGGGCGTCATCTGGGACTTGTGCGATCGCGTTATCGTCATGTATGCTTCCCGGGTCGTCGAGGAAGGTCCGGTTGATGCCATATTCAAGGAGCCGCGGCACCCGTATACCCAGGGGCTGCTGAAAGCTGTGCCCAAACTCACGGGCGGCGGACGCCTGGAATCGATCGACGGCCAGGTGCCGTCACCAATGGATTACCCAGTGGGTTGTCACTTTCAGGCCCGCTGCCCCTTTGCCTTCGATCGCTGTCGCCAGGAAAAGCCGCCACTCTACCAGCCGATGCCCGGCCGGCACATCGCCTGTTTCCTCGAGGAGCAGAGAAGTGAAAACTAATATCCACAATGACGCCGTCTTGATCGAGACACGGAGGCTACAGAAGTGGTTTCCGATCCGTCGCGGGATCCTGTCGCGTACGGTGGGTTTCGTGAGGGCTGTCAACGACGTCAGTCTGTCGGTAAACCGGGGAGAGACTCTTGGGCTCGTGGGCGAGTCGGGGTGTGGTAAGACGACTTTTGGCAGAACGCTGCTCCAACTGGAAAAGGCCACAGGTGGCGAGGCGTTTTTCGATGGCCGCGATCTGCTCAGCCTCACGGATACCGAAATGCGACCGTTGCGGCGACGACTGCAGATGATCTTCCAGGACCCGTTCGCATCGCTGAACCCGAGAATGTCGGTCATGGAAATTGTCACCGAGGGAATGGTGCAGCACAATCTCATGACCGATTCACGCGAGAATGAAGCGCGACGCCTGATGCGCGAGGTGGGGCTCGACGCGAACTACATCTTTCGCTATCCGCATGAATTCTCAGGCGGTCAACGCCAACGGATCAGCATCGCGCGAGCCATCGCGCTGCAACCCGAATTCATCGTCTGCGACGAAGCTGTCAGCGCCCTGGACGTTTCCGTGCAGGCTCAGGTCCTGAATCTGTTGCTGCAGCTGAAGGAAACATACGGCCTCTCGCTGCTGTTCATATCCCACGACCTCAGCGTCGTTCGCCATATTTCCGACCATGTCGCGGTCATGTACCTTGGTTCGATTGTCGAGG
>CAUZRT010000224.1:0-5665 GCA_963582235.1 Lentisphaeria bacterium | reverse complement strand
GAAGTTACGGTAACTCGGTCCGGCCGAGAACCGCCATTCATCGCCTTGGGCGCCGGCATTCAGAGTTGTAAGTATGGCAACTGCGAAACCAATGCATACAGTTTTTCTAATCATGCTTTCTCCCCAGAC
This sequence comes from Lentisphaeria bacterium, assembly GCA_963582235.1. Lineage (GTDB taxonomy): Bacteria > Verrucomicrobiota > Lentisphaeria > JABSQK01 > CAJWLW01 > CAUZRT01. Next base: position 5,536 of record CAUZRT010000224.1, on the reverse strand, counting down.
ACTTAACATATTTCGTGTTGTCAAACGTAGTCTATTTCTTGCCGCTGCGGGACGTAAAGAGTCCCGCGTATTCCCAAGAACGGCTGTTCGCCGCATCGGACGATTCAGCGCGATCAAAATTTCCCTATTGCCGGGAAAGTGGTCTTATGCTTTGCCAGAAACCGGTTTCTGGCTACGGTTTGTTTTCGTGAGGCACTTCATAAAAGGTAAACGGGCTCGACGGACCTCGTTTGCCGTCCGCGTTTATTCCGTAACCAAATACAATAAAGACTCCGCCCGGCTCGGCAATGGGCGAGCCGCTGTCGAAGGTGGCCGGGTCAACTTCTGTGGCGGCGGCGTCCAGGCCCTCGAAGACCCACTCCTGCCATGTCTCGGCATTTATGATAGACAGAGTGACTGAGTCTGCCATATTTCCCATCCACTCGAAGCCGAAGTTGATACCAATCGGATTTGCAAAGCCGCCCACGGCATTGGTAAATATCTCGAGACTGCCCGGATCGCCCAATACGGCGTTTGGGAAGACGGTGAATTTCGGCGCCCGGTTCGTGTCAGAGTCCCGCGCCCAGGAGCTGACGCCCTCGTCGTTGAACGCGGCGACGCCCCAGCGCCAGTCGCCGGGCGGCACCTCGATACCGGCCAACGGCGGGGCTGTTACCAGTCGCCGATTGACCAGCGTCCGGCCGTCGAGCGTGGCGACGTAGACGTAATAGCCCTTTGCCGCCTTGACGACACCCCAATCGAACTTGATGGTCGCCGTGCCGTCCATATTGGAGTTGAAGAAGGAATCGTTGTAGGGGGACAGGGGTGTCGGCGCCTCCGGCGGATCCACGGGGGCACTGTCCGCTTCGATCGTGAAGTTTTGCCACGGGGTATACGGCACATCCGGGTTGCCAACCGTTCCCTGAGGATTGAAGCCGCGCGCGCGCCACTCATAATTACCGTCCTCGGGAATGAAGACTTCGAACGACGGATTGTCGAGGTCAACCTCCGTATGGATCGGAAAGTCACCGGTCTCACCGTCCCGCTGGAACAGGATGACATGGGTCTGAATGATCTCGTTGGTGTCCGCGTCGCGGATTTCGACGATAAAGCCCTGGAGAAACTCTGCATCGAAACTGAATTCCCAGTTATGGCTGGCATCCGAGCTCGTCTCCGACCCCACAACCGAAGTTGTCGGGTTTGTGGGGGCAACGGGGACGGGGTAGTCGGCGGCGTTGAGGCTGATCACGCCGCCGGTCACGGGGTTCCCGAAATCCTCGGAATCCTGGTCGAACTCCTGGTACGTCCAATTGTAATTGCCGTACTCGAGGCCGTCGCGCCCGACACCCGACGCGGTCATGTAGTCTTCGGGCCGGAAGGTCACCTTGCCGTTACAGTCCTCTTCAACCACCTGTCCCTGCATGATCTGGTCGCCACTCGACATATCCGTAATCGTGACTTTGAAGATGCTGCTGTTGCTTGTTTGGCAGTCAAACTCGAGGACCGGGAACCACGGCGGCCCGGCCGTCACCAGGATGGTCACAATTGCGGACTCTGCGTCGTTGAAGGCATCGGGCTGCGGGCAGGAGTTGTCGCCCCTGACCGGTCCGTTGTCGTCACGTGAGATGTACTCGAAGAAGAGCTCACCCTCGAAGTCGTCGGCCGGTGTGAAAACGAGCGGCAGATCCGCCCGATCAATTCGGTGACCGACTCCGACCCCATTACCGCCTTGCGTCTTGAGCGTCCCGGAAGCGGGCTGCCCGCGGGGCACCGTCGACGGCAGCGACAGCAGCTGAAACGTCAGCGCATTGTCGTCGTGATCGACATCATTGGCGTCCAACGGTACGGCGGCGGTATTCTTCGGGTCCGTAGTCGGCGTATTGACCTGAACCGGGAGGTGGAGGTCAACGGGTACCGGGAGATCGTTTGCTTCCTCGATTATGATTCCGATTGTGGCCGGGTCCGACTTGTCAGAGTTGTCATCGATAGTTGTAAATGTGAATTCGTCGCTGTCCCCGCCAACGTCGTCATCGCCACAGTAGGTGACGTATGTTTCTATGGTTCCGTTGCAGGCGAGTCCGAAGGGGACACTGGTGATTGCGTCGCTGGGATTCGTACTAATGCCTTCGAAGAGGGTGCCGTTCGACGGCAGCGAATCAATTATGAAGCAGATGTTATCGCCGTCTTCATCGAAGCCGGACAGTTCGATGACCTCGCTGGACGTGCCCCGCGGGCCCGACGGATTACACTGATCCTCGCAGGTTGTGAGAGAATCCGACTCGGCTTCCGGCGACGTGTTCTGGATCTGGGCCGCGTCGCATTCCGGCGAGGAGATACCTTTGACGTCATCAAGGTACGGCGAGTTATAGCACAGGACCGTGACATTATAGAAAGTATTCTTGACCGTTACCGTCGATGGCAACTCATCGTCTTCCGTGTTAAAGGGATAAATCTGCCCGCGAATCTCGCCTGGACCGTTGTCTGCGGTGTGAATATTGACATAGGTCAATCCGGCCAGGATCTCCGCTTCGTCCTGCGGATCGGATCCATAGGCCCAGACGCCGAACTTTGGACTTCCCACCCCATTGATGTCATCGCTGATCGTATGCAACGCAGTCGCGCTTTGGCCGCAACCCGCGAAGCCGTGAATATGAGTACCGGTCTCGAGGCTCGTCAATTGATCGTCATCGTAGAAGATACAATACGTCAGGATGTCCTGCGATGGATCCAGGAGATAAACACCGAAGCCAGTGGCCGTAGGGCTGCCGTTCAGGGAATGAGTTAACTGTTCCGGCGTGATAATGTTATTGGCCGGTACGATATTCTGACTGTTACAATTGATGGTGGAGTCGCATATGCCTTCCTGCCAGTTGAAGGCGTAACTGGTGGAATCAATGTCGATGGCACCGTCGGGGTCCGGGGCTCCGGGCGTCACTATCACACAGAGATTATCATCGGTGAAGAATCCGGAAGTCGGCACCTGCCCGCTCGAGCATTGCACGATCTGGATTGTCGGCGGCGACGGCGGCCGGTCGACGTCTTCGATGATCAGGTTCCAGGTGCATTCCATAGTCTGACTCTGCAGGTCAGTGACCAAGACTCTCACGGTCTTCTCTTTGTCCCGATTTGGATGCAACACTTCATCAAAGCCAGCGGTAGTGAACGTGTATGAGACCGTGACGCTGGTACCGGACGGAAAACTGTTGTCTATCTGAACGGGCGTCAGGTTATCGTCACAGAACCACTCGACACTGACGATGTCGTGCTGGCCGCTGGAATTCGCCGGATCATTGACATCCGTCACCGTGATCTCAAAGGTCTGGGAGTTGGCGACCGGCGACGGGTCGTCCGTGACCTCATCGATGGTGACATCAACGGCATCCGTATTGTCCTTGGCGGGATTGACGTTTGTGACTTCAGGCGGCAGCCCCTCGCGATAGGTGACTTCAACAGTGGCATCGTTACTGGTGCCGCCGCCGGTGTCGGTAATATGGTAAGTGACGATGTCCGGTCCGCCGCCCGGCCCCATATTGCCGTCGAAAAACTCCGTCAGCTCGTCATCGACGACATAGGTGATCTTGCCGGTTGAAGGATCGATGGTCACGTTTGCTGCGTTGGCGGCGCCGCCGTTGGGGCCGACGAGTTCGAAAGCAAGGCCGTCGTCGTCCGGATCGCTGCCGATGACGGTGACCATGCCGGTTGGATCGGTAACTGCCGGATCATCTTTCTCAATGAAGAGGCTGTTGTTTTCAGCAGTTGCCGGTGTGTTATGAATCAAAACGGTATCCGCGAGAAAGCCGGAGCTGGTGTCCTCGCCGTCCGTAGCACGGACCTCAACCTTATACTCATTGCCGCGCGTCCATTTTGTTGGCGGACCGGGCAGGTCGGCCAAGGTGAGCGTGTCCGTCGTCGCTCCGGAGATGGGGCTGAAATCGCCGCCCGTCGTGCTCTCAAACCACTGAAACAGCAGGCTGGTAACATCAACGCTGTCGGGATCTGAGACTTCGATTTCACTACTATCGACGACCAGTGCCGCGGTGTCGAACACCGGCGCCTGCGGGTTGATCGTGACAGACCCTTCGATGGTCGGCTGTGCGTTGCCGACCACCTTACTGTCCGATTCCGTATTACTCACCTGACCATTCACCATATTCTCAGCCGTGACAGTGAGCTCGACATTGTCGTTCTTGACGAAATTATCATTTGTGAGACCCGGGATGTTGGCCGTCCACGGTCCTGTGTCGCCCCCGGATGAAGTTCCGGGTTCCGTGCCGCTGCTGACAACACCACTGCCGACGGTCCATTCCCAATTGAAATTGAGGTCATCGTCGGGATTGTCGGGATCTTCGGCCTGAACGAACACACCGCCCAGGTCGAAAGAGGTCAGCGTGTCCTCGCCGCCGGTAATGGCAATGGGGTTCAGGACCGGGGTCTGATTATTGCGGACATTCATGGCCCATTCGGCGATCGTCTCGATCGGGGGCGAGGTATGTTGCGCACGGAACTGAACGACAAACACCGTATCCGTGGTGACGTACTCCGGCGGGATTTCCCAGTTCAAAGTGAACGTCAACGAATCCTGAACACACTCCGGTGAAACCTCCTCCGTCGTCAGCGAGCCGTTAAACGTATGTTCGCCGTTGATAATCGGACTAACGGACGAGTCGATCGGGAAGTCATTGACATCAAGGAAGCCGTCATTACCATTATCGAACGTCGGGCTGTTGAGCGCGGTAGCCGCCCCGGGGGCGGTCCAAGGATCGTTTGCGGTGCCGTTGCCGTTCGCCTGGATAATGCGGAAACTGAATACTTCGATGTTACCCAGTGCATAATTTCGCGGTGGTGTATCTTCGTACCCCAAGCCGGTGAAAGTGGCGGAGAAGTCGTCGGATGCTGATATCTCACCCTCGCGGGGACGCACCGTCAGATCGATTTGGGGCGTCGTTAGTTCGCTCGTCAATGGCGGATTGACCGCAACCCTGATCACCGGGCCGCATTCGCAGAGAATTGAGTCTCCAAGATTCGCATCAAAGACGGCGCCGTCGCCAAAGCCGCCGCTTCCCCCTGTGAAGTTAACGAAGCCATCGGGGGCCGGTGTGACGACATAGCTGACCGCCGACAACGCTCCTTCAAAAGAGATCCACGACACCCTATGATCGACAAGGTTAAGCACGCCGCCATTGTCGGCACTGACAAACGTCCAGCCCTCCGGAAAAATATCAAAGATCCCGGCGCTAGTTACGTTGGGGATGGCGGGAACACCATCGTTTGGCGGGGCATCGGTAAAATAGGAAGTGGTGATTGTGACTGTGACGTCTTGTCCGGCGGTGTAACACAAGGGGTCAAAGCTCCGCGTGGCCGTGGCGGTTGTTTCGCCAAAGACCGTATGACAATAAAACAGGCTCACACTGGCAATCGCAAGCTGTACACTGCGTCGTTGAAAAGCCGTCCCGGTTCGGGCGCGAGTCCGTGGTCTGCCGAGCACTGTGCCGAGCTGCTCACAAAGTGCCTTGAGCTTCATGTTGACAGCATTCGTCATATCGTTGTTATCTCCTTA
>CAUZRT010000223.1:0-5730 GCA_963582235.1 Lentisphaeria bacterium | reverse complement strand
GTCGGCGGCGACGGCACCTTTATCGAAGCGGCGCGACAGATCACCGATCAGCCGATTCTCGGTGTTAATTCGGATCCGGTCCGCAGCGTTGGTGTGTTTTGTGCGGCAACGGGGAAAACCTTTGCCGCGGCGGTTGACGCCATATGCGACGGCGCCGCAACCGTCAAGCGGCTCAACCGAATGGCAGTTCACGTTGACGGCGAGCCACTCGGGTTTTATGTTCTCAACGACGTCCTGGTGGCGCACGTGCTGCCGGCAGCGATGAGCCAGTACCGCATTCGTGTGAACGCGGAAGTCGAGGAGCAGAAAGGGTCGGGCATTTGGGTCAGCACCGCCGCCGGTTCGAGCGGCGGCATCTATTCGGCGGGGGGGCACCACATGCCGTGGGGGTCGATTCGCCTGCAGTATCAGCCGCGAGAGCTGTTTACCGGTGATGGTGCGGACTATCGGTTGCGAGGGGGCATCGTGGCCCTGAAACGGCCGCTAATTTTCGAATCGCGCATGCGGGAAGGGCGGGTATTCGTCGACGGTCCGCACGTTCGGTTGCCTTTTCCATTCGGCTGCCGTCTGCAGATCGCCAATGCGCGGCATCCGTTGCGCGTGGTTATGCCGAAGACCTGAGGAAGCCAGCGGGCGACCCGTTCAGTCGGTGAAAGTGGCGCTGACGAAAAGTTCCAGAAACTTGAACATGTTGGCAACGGAGGGAATATGGATGCGTTCGTCGGGGGAGTGGGCGTACAGAATTGTCGGTCCAACGGACAGCAATTCCTCCGTTTCGAGACGGGCGCCGATGATACCGGTCTCGACTCTGGCATGAACAGACTCGACCTCCGGCGGATCGCGGAAGAGGGCGGAATAGACCTGAATGCTCTCATGCAGAAGCTGTGAATCCGGATTCGGCGTCCAGCTTGGGCAGAGGGCGCCGGTCCGCACCGAACCGGTCGCATAGGTCGCCTCTTCGCGGATTTCCCGGCCGACTTCGTGCATCTGCGAGTCGATCAGCGAGCGTGTCATGACCTCGATGCATAGATGGGCCGCTTCATCCGCAGCGATGCCGATATTCGACGAAGTTTCCACAATCCCCTGATAATTCAGATCCGTTGCCAGGACGCCATTGGGTAGGCTGAGGAGAAATTCGATGGCGCTCCAGTCAATCATCGACTGCCCGGCAGCTCCCGGCACTTCCTCGAGTTCGATGGTTGAATCGGGCTCCGTCTGCCGCATCATAGCCAATGTCTCTTCCGCCGCGGTTGCCACGTCGTCGATTGCACAGTCGGCCAACACAAACGTACACTCGCGGGGGATGGCGTTGACTTTATTACCACCGACAAGACTGCGAACAATCACGCCGGGGGTGACGCGATGCAATTCGCGAATCAATCGCACTCCCGTGACGATGGCGTTCTGGCGATTTTTGTGGATGTCGATCCTGGAATGACCGCCCCGAAGTCCTGAAATAATGCACTTCACTGCCGGTGCGTCGTTGGTCCCGGATTCTTTTTTCTCTAACCGTATGCTCATCGGCAGGAATCCGGCGCAGCCGATGATAAAAACGCCTTCGATTTCGCTGTCCAGATTTAAGATCCGGCGACCTTTGATAATCGCCGGATCAAGATTGTTGGCGCCCTTGAGCCCGGTCTCTTTCTCGACCGTGAAGAGCAGCTCGAGCGGTATGCGATCGTCCATCCTGGCACTGGCGACCGCCGTTGCCAGTGCCAGGGCAATGCCATTGTCGGCGCCTAAGCTGGTGCCCCGAGCCCGGACCCAATCGCCGTCCATGTACAGGGGGATGGAATCGGTCAAGAAATCATGGTTGCAATCGCTGTGCTTTTCGCAGACCATGTCCATATGTCCCTGCAGAACGAGGATCGCTTCGTTGGCGAGGCTGCCGCAACCCGGAACGGCAAAGACAACGTTGCCGGTCTTGTCCTGCCGGACGTCCCAGCCGTTTGAGTTGGCCATGCCGAGCAAACGGTCGCGGATGCGTTCTTTCATGACCCGAAGGCCGCGGTACGCGGCTGACGCCCTCAAAGAGTTCCCAGACCGAGCCCGCATTCGTGTTGTACAGATCTTGTAGTACGTTGGACATAAATCTCGAAATCTGTAGATGAATCCGGCAACTGCGGACGGGAACCCGCGTAATTTAAAACATAATACCTAAAATTAAATCGGTAAAACGTGGTGGCTGTTGTGCCGAGCGGCAATGGTTTGCCGATTCGAGCGCCACATCCATGCGGCGCATCCCGGCGGGGGTGGGGGCCAGATCACAGGATTTCTTGTTTCACCATTGGCACGAAACGCACCGGTAAGTCCACACTCTGCGTCACCGAATCGGCATTCTTGCGGAGTATCGTCAGATGTTGGCTGAAGCGGCCGACCGGCACCACCATTCGCCCGCCGACCCGCAATTGTCCAACAATCAGTTCGGGGATGTGCGGCGGTGCACAGGTGCTGATTATGCCGTCAAAAGGCGCGGCCGTAGGCCAGCCGCCATGACCGTCCCCGATTCGGACACGAACGGAAATCCATCCTTCGCGGCGGAGGGCTGCTTCGCCATGGCGTCCGAGTTCCGGGACGATCTCGATGGTGAATACGTCGGCACCGAGAGCGGCAAGTACGGCACTCTGATATCCGGATCCCGTGCCGATCTCAAGAATCTTTTCATGCGGCTGCGGGTCGAGAAGTTCCGTCATGTAGGCGACGATATATGGCTGGGATATGGTCTGACCAAAGCCGATCTCGCGGGGATAGTTGCCGTAGTCCGCCGCCCCCCGACGGAACCGTTCGGGAATAAACTCATGCCGCCGGACACGGCGTATAGCCTCGATGATTCGGGGATTCCTGATACCGTATCGCCGGAGCTGCGCGACCATCTCATTTCGGGCATCCTCGATGTCTGCATCTGGCGCGCGGCGCGGGGATTGCCGGTTCGCAACCCGGTTACCGAGATTCTTAATCAGTGATTTCAGATTCGGCATATCACGTATATGAAAGGTGAGACACTGTAGTTACGGTACCGTTTTTGAAGGAGAAATTCAATATGCGTGTATCATTGAGACGTACCGCACTCGCCCTGGTGCTGACACATAAGGCCACGCAGGCACCCGCTCTCGATGCCGCACGGAAATTCGCCGACACGTTGTTCAGCATCCTTTTGACTGCGGGCGCCGGCGTCAATCCCGATCGTGCTGCCGAACGGCGGATTGCCATGTGGAGTATCGGCTGGCTGACTTCGATTCCCGGCCGGCTCATGGATCGCGTGGTGACCCATATTGCGACACCGCTCATCCCAACCGAGATGGGGTCCATCTTCGAAAGCAGCATTGTCCGCACGTCCGCCTGCTGGGCGTTGGCCACGCATGGGCGCAAACCGCGGCTGGCCAGCGTTTCGGCGGTTGATGCGCGAATCCAGAACATTATCGTGGCGATGCGGGAAGAGCCGGAGTTCACCGTGGCCGGCCCGACGCTGATGCCGAGTTCTCCGGAGATCGGGGCTTACGCCCATCAGGCGGAGAAATATGTGCATGGCCGGCCGCTGGTAAGGCATGAAGCGCCCGTTGTTTTTCTCCGGTTTTCTATATGAAATAATCGACGAGTAAAACGCGAGTGCAACGCGCGTTCTAAGGCGGCTCTGGCGCAATCCCGCATGCGGGAACTTCCCGCTCCGAAAATTCATCTAATACAACGTACCGGACTGTGCACGCTGTCATCTCAATTTTGTCGGATAACTTGGCCGCGTTTCGGTTACACATCGTCCTCGTCCTTGAGCGCACGCTTGAAGTAGACTGGATCGTTCTCCGGAAGTTGATTGTTACCTCTTGAAAAATCTTAACATTACGTTTTATTTCAGCCAATCCAAGCGAATGCCGTCCGCCGGCATTCCACGGTACACCTCTGTCCAATCACGGCAGGTCCGTCACCAAGTCGCGGGCCATTTTCCAGATGCCGATCGGCCGGTTTCCCTGTGCGCGTCGTCAATCCGATCGCAAACTTGCGTTCAATGGCAAATGGACATTCGCAAATCGACGATTCCGAAGTGTTTCTGACCCAATTGTGCTCGCCAAATTTCGATGATCGCGTCTGCCGGCGGGGTGAGAGGTATTATCGTAACGGCGCTGTCACCGTGATTAACGGCACCAACAGCTCGGTATCGGCATGGGTAGCCGGAAGCCGGCGTTACGATGTTCGTCTCCTGTTTGACGAAAATACCCTCAAGGTCGCGTGCGACTGCGCGTATTTTCGGAGAAGACAAGGGGGTGTGTAAGCACATTTGGGCAACACTTATCGCGGCAGAGGCGGAAAACCACCTTGAAGACGCAACATTCAAGAAGGTTCAACACCCTGTCGCCGTGGTGCCAGCCGCCGAGGCGGAGGAATTGTTAGACGATGACGGCACCAACTATCTCGGTTTCGATGACGATGACGATCTCAACGAGGGTCGTTTCTGGGATGGAGTTTTTGACGACGATGCGCCCACGGATGGTAGAGCAATACCACGGATATTTAGGATAATCGACGCCAATTGATTATCCTTTGCCGAGGATGCCCTGTATTTCGTGGCTTATCATCTCCATAATGACTACGACAACATCTTTCGCTCCAGTCAATTTCGCCGGTGTGCTGCCGGATCTGGCGGCGCGGCTCGGTGACAAAGCGGCTGTGCTTTTTCCCGCCGGTCGAGACGATGAAGGACAGGTCGGTTACACGCGCTTGACCTTTCGCCAGTTTCAGCAGGAAACGGATCGGTTTGCCGCCGGTTTCCAACAAATCGGCGTTACCCGCGGCATGCGTGTGGTGCTCATGGTCCGGCCCAGCCTCCAGTTTCTGCCACTTACCTTTGCACTCTTTAAGATCGGCGCCGTTTCCGTTCTCATCGATCCGGGCATGGGCCGCAGGAACTTACTCCGCTGCGTCGCCCAGTCGCGGCCGGAGGGATTTGTCGGTGTGCCCCTGGCCCATGTCGCGCGTGTTCTCTTTCCGCGCTACTTTCGCAATGTCCGCATCAATGTCACTATCGGTCGACGTCTGTTCTGGGGCGGTTACGATCTGATGGACCTGCGGTCTGCGCAATCCGGCCAGGGTGCGATGGCGGACACCGGCGGTGACGATATGGCGGCCATCATTTTCACCACTGGCAGCACCGGACCGCCGAAAGGTGTTGTTTACACTCACGGTATGTTCGATGCCCAGCGCCGGATCCTTCGGGACGCCTTCGACATTTCGGAAGACGACATCGATATGCCGACGTTCACCTTGTTCGCCATCTTCAGCGTCTCCCTCGGTGCCACCGTCGTCATCCCCGAAATGGATCCCACACGTCCGGCCCTTGTGGATCCCCAGCGGATCGTCGAAGCCGTGAATACCAACGGTGTTACCTTTTCATTCGGTTCGCCGGCATTGTGGAACCGCGTCAGCCTCGACTGCGTCGCCAAGAACACGGCGTTGCCTAGCCTGCGGCGGGTCATTATGGCCGGCGCCCCGGTTCCGACCTACCTGCATTTGCGGCTGCTCGACGGCATCTTGCCAAAGGGTGCCGACACCTATACGCCGTATGGCGCCACGGAAGCGATGCCGATCACCTCGTTCGCGGGTTCGGGAGTCCTGAAAGAGACGGCGACACTGACGCAAAAGGGGAGGGGAGTCTGTGTCGGGCGGCCGTTGCCCGGGGTCTACATGCGTGTGATCAGAATCCGTGACGACGCCGTCACGCGGCTGTCCGAGACCGAAGAT
>CAUZRT010000222.1:0-5800 GCA_963582235.1 Lentisphaeria bacterium | reverse complement strand
AAGTCCTCTGCGGCCTGCCTGCTGCAGCTGGCCCTTGAAGATGAAACGAATCGTCGGGAACACGATCCGCCTCGGTAATGCCCGGTTCATCAAGTGCAGGATGATGGGAATCGACAGGGCCAGTAGCCCCCAGAGGAACGCAGTTGTCAGAAACGATAAGCCGGACATTGGTCAGGAAATGGTTATTGAAATATTTCTCTTCGGCTGAGGTATGCGGACAGGGCGTTGGCCAACGGATTGGAAGTCCGCATTCGCTGATAATCGATGTTGGCATCCAGGCAGAACTTCTCGAGATCGCGCAAATAGGCGTTCAACTGCTCGACATACTGGTCACGGACGATCTCCGGGCTGGTAACAATTTCGTCGGCTGACTCACTGTCGATGAAACGGATCGTGGCATCGAACGGGAAATCGAGCTCATCATCGTCCAGTATTTGAAACATGATACAGTCGTGGTGCGAATAGCGAAAGTGTCGAACAGCCTTGAGCAAAGCGACGTCGGTGTCGAGAAAGTCGCTGATGAGGACAATCAGGCCGCGGCGATTGAAGTTTTCGCCGAGATAGTTGAACACGAATTCGTGATTGCAGACACCCTCGGGCTCGAGAGTGGCAAGCTGAGCGCAAATGCGATGAACATGGCCGCTCTTATGGCTCGGCCGGATGCCGCATTTGAGCCGATCGTTGTATGCGTAAAAGCCGACATTGTCTCCCTGCCGGTTCACCATGTATGCAATGCAGGCGGCCAGGATCTTGCCGTACCTGATTTTGCTGATGCCGCTTGTCCTGCCCTCGTAGGCCATGGATGTGCTGGTATCGAGGACGATGTAACAGTTTGTATTGGTCTCCTCCTGAAACACTTTCATCTGGTACTTGTCGTGCCGGGCGAAGACTTTCCAGTCGATATACTTCAAGTCGTCGCCTTTCGAATATTCCCGATACTGCACGAATTCGCTGCCGAGACCATGGTACAGGCTGCGGTGCAGGCCGGTGACGAATCCCTCGACAATGTTTCTGGCGATGAGGGCGTAGTTGTCGATACGCGCCAGTGTTGCCGGGTCAATAAAATGATAGGGCTGTTCCGACATTGATGGGAAGTGGATAGCTGGATACTTGTTGGAGCGTAACAGCCTGCCCGCCTGTGGCGGGGAAATCCGCCCCAGGCGGAAAACTGGAAATTAGATACTGGGGCGCTATGCGCGCAATACTCTCCGTTTGGATTGCTGATATCGAAGGTCACGGTCCGGTTCCGTGAGACCCCACGGCGTTCATCACCGCGTCAAGCGCACCCGTGGTGAATGAGATTGAGCAAGCTCACAACCCAGCCGAAGTCGAAACTTTTCCTTCGGCGTAAATGTGGTAACGGCCGTCAAGACAATGACCATCGCCATCAGAAAACCGATGAGGAGACTCTTCCCGTCGATCTCGAGTTGTTTTCATGGCAGTTCCCTTTTTGTGGTTCCCTCAGGCTGAGCGCGCAACTAATACCAACCACTTGGTAAGAGTGTGTAACGTACTGCGATCACACTAGTAATACGGTACTTTATAATGTTCAACGGCGCGAAACGCCACTTTTTTCGCGGGAACCGCGAAAAAACTTGGATTCTTCTGCTTTGGACGCCGCCGGCGTGTGCGCGGTTCGCAGGACGAACAACAATACCAGTGGTACGGATGCAAACCCGAGAAAGGCCAGGCCGAACAGCCTCCAGCCGGTGGCAATGAACACGATCGCCAGCAGCACGTCGAAGACAAGCAGAATGATCAGGAGCTTTCGCATAATCCGGGGGCGTATTGATCGATCCCGTATCTCCCGACTCTCACGGAGGCCCGGACACCGATTCTCCGGTAGACGGGTAAGGATTGCAGGACAAACTCATAATTTAGCGCCAAAAGCATCAAAAGGTAACGGTTCATCGAACCCGATGACCTCGCAATGTGAATGCTCAACGGGTACCCGGCAGCCGGCAGGATAATAGCAGCGGGCCACCGAATCTTTGCCGAAAATCCATTCTTCCATCCGAGTCCAACTTGCACGACGTCAAAAGTGGGAAATATTAATCGTTCAAACATGGAGTCTTAAGACATGGGTGCGAGCAAGAAAACATTCAAAACCGAAGTCCGGCAATTGCTGGATCTAGTTATTCATTCCCTTTACACGAAAAAGGAAATTTTCCTCCGGGAGCTGCTGTCCAATGCGTCCGATGCCATTGACCGCGTCCGTTTCGAGGCCTTGTCGGACAAGTCCCTTTTGAAAGATGATCCGGAATTGAAGATCAAAATCCATTCCGACAAAAAGAAGCGCACGGTCACCATTTCCGACAACGGCATCGGTATGACGCGCGAAGAGGTGGAAAAGAATATCGGCACCATTGCGCGATCCGGAACTCGCGCCTTTCTGGATGAGGTGGAAAAAGGTAAACTGAAAGAAAATCCCGAATTGATCGGTCAGTTCGGTGTCGGTTTCTATTCCGCTTTCATGGTTGCCGACAAGGTCACCCTGGTCACGCGGCCTGCGGGTGACAACAATTTGGGATGCAAATGGGGCTCTTTCGGCGACGGTAAATACACCATCGACGACTTTGACAAAGATGGGCGCGGCACCGACGTCACCGTCCACCTTCGTGAGGACCTTGATGAGTTTCTCGAGGAGTGGAAAATCCGCAAGACCGTCAAGCAGTTTTCCGATTACATCGCCCATCCCATCACTATGGAGGTCACCCGGGAAGAGACGCCCCGGGACGAAGACGGGAAGGCCATTGAAGACGCGGAGAAGATCGTCACGACCGAGGAAGAGACCCTCAATTCAATGACGGCGATCTGGAAAAAGGCAAAGAGTGAAGTCAAAGACGTCGAGTACGACGAGTTCTACAAGCACATCACGCACGACTACACGGATCCTCTAAAGGTCGTCCGGTATTCCGTCGAGGGCGTCACCGAATTCAAGGCGTTGCTGTACATCCCGTCCCATGCGCCGTGGGACATGTTTGACCGTGAGAAACGCAGCGGCATCCACCTTTATGTCAAAAACGTGTTCATTACCGATGACTGCAAGGAACTGATGCCGGACTATCTTCGTTTCGTGAAAGGTGTTGTCGATTCCGGCGACCTGCCGTTGAATGTGTCGCGTGAGACGCTGCAGGACGATGCCGTCATTCGCCGCATCAGCACCAACCTGGTCGGCAAGACGCTCGGCACACTGTCCGAGATGATGGCAAAGACGAACGAGCAGTATCTGAAGTTTTATAAGGAATTCGGCAAAGTCTTGAAAGAGGGCCTGCACACGGATTCCGGAAACCGTGAGAAGCTGCAGGAGCTGCTCCTGTTCGAGAGCTCGAAGACGAAGCCCGGCGAGTACGTCTCGCTGAAGGTGTATACGGGGCGCATGCCGTCGGCGCAGAAGGAGATCTACTATATCGCCGGCCCGGACCGCAACACGGTCGAGAATTCTCCGCACCTCGAGGTCCTCAAGAGCAAGGACTACGAGATCCTCTTTATGACCGACCCCATCGACGAGTGGGTGGTCGGTGCGCTGACGGAATATGACGACAAGAAGCTGAAGCCCATCGACCGCGGTGAAGTGGATATCGATACGGACGAAGAGAAGAAGGAGAAGGAAGAAAAGAAAGGGAAGTCGGAGAAGAAGTTCAAGGCCCTGCTCGAGTACGTTCAGGGCAAGCTCGAGGAGGAGGTCAAGGAAGTGCGTCTGTCCGCCCGCCTGACGGCAAGCGCCAGCTGTCTGGTGGCGGACGAACACGCCATGAGCGCGCACATGGAGCGCATCATGAAAGCCATGAACCAGGACGCCCCCGTATCCAAACGCATCCTCGAGTTGAACCCGAAGCATCCGATCATGGGCATCATGCTCAACCTGTTCAATGCAGACAAGAAGAACCGGAAACTTGCCGACTATTGTCAGCTCCTCCACGACCAGGCGTTGCTGACCGAAGGCTCACCCATCTCCGATCCCCGGCACTTCACCAAACTGGTTAGCGGTCTCATGGTCCTGGAAGGCAAGGACCTAGCTAAAACCGTAGCGGAGAAAAGCTGAATCGAATCGGTTCAGACCGCTTCCTGGTTCTTGGGTCCTGGTTTTCGGCGGACAGTATGGTAGCACAGGCTTCCAGACTGTGAACTCGCCTGCCGGAAGCTTTGTACGACATGCAGCAGTCCGGCTGTTAACACTGCCATCGACGTCTTCGACGAGGTTTCGGCACCCGGAGAGTCCAGTAGGAATCCCGAAACAACCGGCCCGCACTCAGCCGAGCGGGACTCGAGCTACTCTTCCTTCTCCTTCTTATTCTCCTTCCACTCACCGGCCGCAGCGCCGCCGAGGGCGCCGACACCGGCTCCAATGGCGGCGCCTTCGAGGCCTTTCCCCTGCTGATGGCCGATGATCGCCCCGGCGGCACCGCCAAGGACCGCGCCGGCTGACAAGCCTTTCTGCGTGGTCGTGCAGCCGGCCAATGGAATGACGAGCGTGAGAATCAAGAGGTAGGCGTATTTTTTCATGAGAATTCCTTCGTATCCTGTTTTTTGTTTTTTGTTTTTTGTTTTTTGGTTTCGGGCGTTGAGGGAGGTTCTGGCGCTACCAGTTTTGCCAGGACGGGGAAATAAATCGTTCTCGTCCTTCGTCCTCATCCTCGATTGCGCGGCGGATTCGAGGATGAGGACGATTCAGGAGAGTGTTCGGTTTTCGGTGTTGCGTGTTTGGTAGTATTAATCAAGACGAGTCCCACCGCGGATGGCCGGCATACCGTCAGGCCACTTCTCATGCGACGTCGCAGTCCCATGCTAATTTTTCCATCGTTCCATCACTCCATGTTAACGTACTTTGTTTGACTCGCGTTTTCCGTTCCCGGTTCAAGATTATTGCGAAACGGTAATGTCAAATTTTTTCGCTACGTGCGGATTAGTCCGCACGTAGCGAAAAAATCAGTACATGTTCTTGTTTTCCCTCCGTCGCCATTCGTCGAAGACGTCGATGGCACGATCTCGAAGAATCTGTGACATGCGCAGTTTTCGCTGTTCCGGGGCAACGGCGATTTCGCGGTAGATGAAATCGTCGTCAAATCCGGCGGCGGCCGCGTCGGTTCTATCGGCGGCGTAATAGACGGCATCCACATGTGCCCAGTAGGCGGCGCCGAGGCACATGGGGCACGGCTCGCAACTGGTGTACAACTCGCAGCCGTGGAGATTGAAATCATTGATCGCGGCGCAGGCGGCGCGGATGGCCTCGACCTCGGCGTGGGCGGTGGGGTCGTTGCGTGAGGTGACGCCGTTCCTGCCGCGCCCGATGATGTGACCGTCCCGGACAACGACAGCGCCGAATGGCCCGCCGTCGCCGGTTCTGGTGGTGTCCCGGGCGAGCGCGATCGCCGCGGCCATGAAATGTTCCTGTATCATAACAATCGAGGATGGGAACCACAAAATTAAGTTGGGTTCGAGCACTTACTTGCCGCTCAGCATCATACGGCTGACACGAAGGAGCCAGCAGATAATGGCAAAGATAACCAGGGCGGCACAGACGTAATTGATGATCGTCTCGACCGCCGGGGAAAAGGGCCCAGCGGAACCGCCGGAACTCGCTGCTGACCCGGGATGCCCCCTGAATACGCGGACGACGGCCTGGACCAGAATCGCTATCAGAATCGGCAGCATTTCACCACGTCGTAACACGAGGATATTGCGACTGGAACTTTTCGCACCGTAAGTCTTCACTGGAATGATTCTCTACGATAACTCAACCGTTTCGGCAATAAGACGCGCGTAACTACTCAGGTTGTCTTGCTCCGATAGTAGTTAG
>CAUZRT010000221.1:0-5802 GCA_963582235.1 Lentisphaeria bacterium | reverse complement strand
TGAAATTTGGCGATCGCAGGCAATATTTATGAATAATTCAGGGTAGCAAAATTTGCCTCGAATCCCGGTAATTCAAATCGTAACAAAGTAAACGCGAATGGAAACGCGAGTCCGCTTCGCGCCGTCACCCACGGGGCAGGTGCACATCGGCAATATCCGAGCGGCCATATTCAATTGGCTGTACGCACGTCATTGCGGCGGGAAGTTCCTGCTCCGGATCGAGGACACGGACCGGGAACGGTCGAGCCCGGAGGCCATCGAACAGTTTCTGCATGTGATGCAATGGCTCGGACTCGACTGGGATGAGGAGCCGCTGTATCAGAGCACCCGGGTCGATGCGCATACCCGGGCTGCGGAACGACTGCTCGACCAGGGCAGCGCGTACCGGCATGCGAAAGGGGAGGGCGGTGAGGCTGTCATTTTTCGGATACCATGGGAGTCCGATCCCAAGAGGAACATTCGCGATGTGGGCGAAGTCTCCGTCGCCCTGCATCCGGAGGTTGCGGTTCGGATCGATGCAACAGGTATCAGCTTTGCCCATGTAAGCAAGAAAGGAAAAGCCGTTCCGCAGGATGCCGCCCTGGCAGGATTTCAGAAACTCATTGTTTACAATGACGCCGGTCAATGCATATATGAGATGGAACCGCAGATCGCCGATATCCTGAGCGGACAGCGGCGCGTGGAGCTTGACAAGCCGGCTCGGATGACGTTTTTTCGCCGCGAGGTTGTATTTATCGATCTGGTCAAGGGCGAGCTGGCCAAGCCGCTTGATAGTCTCCGGGACCCGGTCATAATCCGGAGTGACGGATCACCCGTCTTTCACCTGGCCAATGTCTGTGACGACATCACACAGGGCATCACACACATCGTCCGCGGTGATGATCATGTCGAAAATACGTACCGCCATCTGTTCCTTTTTCAGGCGTTGAACCACGAACCGCCCGCGTACGCTCATCTGCCGATGATCGTCAATGCCGCCGGCAAACCGTACAGCAAGCGAGACGGCGATGCCTATGTGGGGGAGTTCCGGGAAAAAGGTTATCTGCCGGAGGGCCTGTTCAATTACTTGACGCTCCTTGGATGGTCGCCTGGCGATAATCGCGAGAAATTGCCCCGCGATACGATCGCCGACCTCTTTTCCCTGGACCGGATTGGCAGTGCGCCGGCACAACTGGACATAAATAAACTGCTGGATCTCAACGGTCAGTACATGGCCGAACTGCCGCCGCCGACATTTCTGCAGGGATGCCGAGATGCCGTTCGCGGTGAATCCTGGGCGGGTCAGGCGGACAGCGACTACTTCGAGCGTGCCGCCTCACTCATGCAGAGCCGGACCAAGTTGTTTACGCAGGCAACGGACTGGGACTATTTCTTCGTCGATGAGTTGCGCTATGACGAGAAGGCTGTGCGCAAGAGTCTACAGAAGCCGGGTGTCGTCGGCGGATTGGCTCAGTTACGTCAGCGCTTGAGTGGAATTGAGTTTGACGAAGCGACCGTCGAGGCCACGATTCATGAAACGACCGCAGCCTGTGCGATCCTGCAAGGCAAGCTGAATCTGCCGATTCGGGTGGCGGTGACCGGGATCAATGTCGGTGCCGGGCTGTACGAGATCCTGGCCCTGCTTGGCAAAGACCGGGTCCTGCGAAGACTGGATCACGCCGTCAGCCGGCTTTGTGAGGTCTGAGGACTCGCGCAAAAGTAATTTCCCCTTTTCGTTCGCCCCTTTGACGTCATCTACCGACGATGCTCGCTCGCGAGATCGGCGACATACCTTCCGCCACAAGCAGACCAGCCGTGGCAGGCGGTACGACTGTGGTCTCGATCGGTCGCATAGGCAATCCGTCAGCTGACGGACTAACGCCAAACGAACGGTTCCGTATGCGGGACGAAATTATTTTTACGCGAGTCCCGAGTTGCAGGATTCAGGGAGTGGAACCAATGCAGGACTATTTCAAACATCTGATAGAAGCAATCGGCGAGGACGTCAATCGTAAGGGTCTGCGTGAAACGCCGGAGCGGGCCGCCAAGGCTTTTCGCTTCCTGACCAGGGGGTACGGGGAGGATGCGGAAGCCATCATCAAAAGCGCCATCTTCGAAACGGATACTGACGAGATGGTCTTATTAAAGAACATCGAGCTGTACTCGCTTTGCGAACACCATCTTCTGCCCTTCATCGGCAAGTGCCACGTGGGCTATCTGCCGACGGGAAAGGTGATCGGTATTTCGAAGATTGCGAGGGTGGTCGATGTCTACGCGCGCCGACTGCAGATCCAGGAAGTCCTGACAAAGCAAATTGCCGAGATCATCATGAAGTCCGTTGGCGCCGTCGGCGTCGGCGTTGTTGTTGAAGCGCAGCATTTGTGCATGATGATGCGCGGCGTCGAGAAACAGAATTCAATAATGACAACATCTTGTATGTTGGGATCTTTTCGTCGCGATCGGCGCACGCGTGCCGAGTTTCTCAGTCTGATCGAGTGACGGCTTGGGAATTTCGAATTTGGGATCGGGGAATTGGAGCTCGGGATTGGGGATTCGGGCGGATTATAGACGCTTCACGTTTCATGCATCACTCATCTCCTCAGAGAATGGCAGTCTATCGCCTACACAACCTTGTCGTCGAGACGGTAATCGGTGTGCATTGTGCCGAACGCGCCGCCAGGCAACCCGTCCGGATTGAATTGGAATTCGATACCGATGCCGAACGGGCTGTGGAGTCGGATGACATCCGGGATGCCGTCGATTACCAACAGATCGCCCAGGCGATCCTCGATTCCGTGGCTGCTGCCCAGTTTCATCTGATCGAGAAGCTCGCCGCCCATGTTCTTGATCTGGTAATGTCGGATGAACGAATCGCCCGGGCTACGGTATGTGTGCGCAAGCCGCAAGCCCTGGCGGCGGCGGAGTTCGTCGAGGTCGAGATGAGCCGCCGGCGGCATGATTGATAAATGTGCCTTGGTAAGGCACATTTATACTTTGGTAAACATCAAAACAGTTGTGCGTTTTTCGCCATTCACCGAGCCTTGAAATGGCAATTACAGAGAGACCCCCGAAAGAGCTTGATTTCATCCGTACCGTTGTCGAAGAAGATTTGGAGACCGGTAAGTGGGACGGGCGTGTCGTCACTCGTTTTCCGCCGGAGCCCAACGGCTATCTGCATATCGGCCATGCGAAGAGCGTGTGCCTCAATTTCGGTGTCGCCGCGGAGTATGACGGCACCTGCAGTCTGCGGTTTGACGACACCAATCCGGTGAAAGAAGAAGACGAATTCGTTGAGGCGATCAAGGAGGACGTCCGTTGGCTCGGTTGGGATTGGGAGGACTGCCTGTTTTTCGCCTCCGATTACTTCGACCAGTTATACGAGTGGGCGGTAAAGCTGATTCGCAGGGGTAAGGCTTTCGCTTGTGATCTGGGGCCGGAGGAGTTGCGAGAATACCGTGGTACTCTCACCGAGCCGGGACGCGAAAGCCCGTATCGGGACCGTTCTATAGACGAAACCATCGACCTCTTCGAGCGCATGAAGAACGGCGAGTTCGACAACGGCGCCCGGACGTTGCGGGCCAAGGTTGACATGGCGCACCCGAACCTCAACATGCGTGACCCGGTGATGTATCGCATTCTCAAGGTGCCGCATCATCGGACCGGCGATAAGTGGTGCATTTATCCCATGTACGACTTCACGCATGGGCAGAGTGATTCCATCGAAAGTGTCACGCACTCGCTGTGCACGATGGAATTCGAGGACCATCGCCCCCTATATGACTGGTATCTCGACGAGCTTGAGGTCTACCATCCGCAGCAGATCGAATTCGCCCGCCTGAATCTGACTTTCACCGTATTAAGCAAGCGGCGCCTGATCGAGCTCGTCGAGGGCGGCTACGTCAACGGCTGGGACGATCCGCGCATGCCGACATTGTGCGGTATGCGTCGGCGGGGATATACGCCTGAGGCGATTCGTGCCTTTTGCGACCGCGTCGGCATCACCAAACGGCAGAACCTTATTGAGCTGGCCCTGCTCGAGCATTTCCTGCGCGAAGATCTGAACCGCCGGGTGCCCCGTGTTATGGGGGTTCTGAATCCGCTCAAGCTGGTCATCGACAACTACCCGAACGACACGGTCGATGAATTGCAGGCCGTCAACAATCCCGAAGACCCGAATGCCGGCACGCGCATGGTCCCGTTTTCACGGGAGCTGTATATCGAGCAGGACGACTTCCGGGAGGAACCGCCGCCGAAATACCATCGCCTGTCGCCCGGTCGTGAAGTACGTTTGCGATATGCCTATTTCGTCACCTGCACTGATGTCGTCAAGAATGCCGCCGGCGAGGTTGTCGAAGTGCACTGTACCTATGATCCCGAGACCCGGGGCGGCAACGCGCCGGACGGGCGAAAGGTGAAGGCGACCATTCATTGGGTCTCTGCGCGCCATGCCCTGCCGGTCGAAGCTCGGCTTTATGACAACTTGTTTACGAAGCCGGACCCGGACAATGTCGAGGAGGGTGAGGACTACAAAAACAACCTCAATCCGCACTCGCTCGAAGTGCTTAACGATTGCCGTGTCGAACCATCACTCGCCGGTGCCAAGAGTGGGACCAAGGTCCAGTTCGAGCGACTCGGCTACTTCTGCGTGGATCCCGACACTACGCCCGACCGTCCCGTTTTCAATCGCACCGTGACCCTGCGCGACACCTGGGCCAAGATCCAGAAGCAGCAGTCGGCGGCCAGCGGTAATTAGTGGCTGATCGAGGACCCGCGATTTCCGGTTGTCGCGGCGGCGGGCCACCGCCGAGGGGGTTTCGTTCAGCCGTAATTAGTTACTGTTCGAGAAACCGACGGTAACAGACATGCGGTGGCGGCCCGGTAAAGTGAGTCGCCAATAGCCGACCGAGTCGGTCGGTCCAGCCTCAAACTCACGTCGCTCCCGCTCTATGTCGCATGGAGACTTATCGCTGCAGTTGTCATGGATCCGGAGAGGGGGCGGACGAACACCGTTGACGCCATGGATTCCAAGACGGATTCAGCGCAAAGAAAATTGGGAAAAAACAGGATTCAGTCGACATGAATGTCGCTCGACTGCACGCCGCAACAACCCTGAGCCGTTTGAAGGTGGTTATCGCATGACGGAATTAGCCACAATTGAGAGACGCTGCGATAAACCTGATGTTGGTTATCGACGCCTGCAACATCTATGCAATCGAGACTATCAATGTGTTGATGGTCGAGGGCTGTGCGATCTATGCCACAATGATAAATGAAGCTATTCAGCATGATGGCCGACTGATCTGTGATGTGACCCATGCCCGTGCGGCTGGATGCAGGCACGCAGTCAAGACAGCGCCGTCGATTTCAACGTCATTCTGCTCGATCTATGTTTGCCGGACTAGCCACGGGCTCGACACGTCCCAACTCTGTCGACAGGCGGCATCGGACCGGCCGATCAGAGTCATCCCCGCCCTCGAGGATGAAACCGTTGCGGTGGATGCGGTACAGGCGGGTGCCCAGAAATACCTGAGTAAAGGGCCAGGCCGAGACCCGTTCCCTGCTGCGCAGCATCCGCTACGCGATTGAGCGCCGTCGCCTGGTTGCGGCATTGCGGCGGCGTACACTCGACCCGGAAGCGAGCCGGGCTCGGATTCGAAGGATTGTCGCCGAGAATGCCGCCGGCATCATTGTGGGCTAACCCCGTCCGGGCTCGTTCGTTTCGTCAATCCTGCCGCCGTTAAACTGCCGGGGCACAGTGCCGCTGAACTGCTGGGCAGGTCATGTCCATTCAGCCTGGCCGCCGGAGAGCCATGCGAACAGGTA
>CAUZRT010000220.1:0-5803 GCA_963582235.1 Lentisphaeria bacterium | reverse complement strand
ATCGGGCCATGAGCACGCCGCAGGCCGTACCGATGCAAAAGGCTATAATGCCAAGCACAAGGATGCCGACGGTCTCAATCGTCAGGAAGCCTTCAGCAGACAGCTTCGAGCCGACACCGAGGCCGAGAAAAATGGTCGTGATATTGATCAGGGAGTTCTGGATCGTGTCCGACAGACGTTCCACGACCAGGCATTCGCGCATCAGATTGCCGAACATGAAAAAACCGATCAGCGGTGCCGCCGAGGGCAGGAGGACAATGCAAAGCGTCAAGACGACCAAGGGAAACAAAATCTTTTCTGCCCGGCCGACGTGCCGGAGCTGCACCATGCGGATCCGTCGCTCTTCTGGCGTTGTCAGAGCCCGCATGATGGGCGGCTGAATGATCGGCACTAGCGCCATGTAGGAGTACGCCGCGACGGCGATCGCACCAAGAAGGTGGGGTGAAAGTTTCGCCGAGAGAAAAATGGCTGTCGGTCCGTCGGCACCCCCGATGATGCCGATGGCGGCGGCATCACGCATGCTGAAATCGATGCAAGGAACCCATCGGGACAAGGCGAGGGCGCCCAGCAACGTTGCGAATATGCCGAATTGAGCGGCGGCCCCCAACAAAACCGTCTTGGGATTGGCAATCAGGGGACCGAAATCCGTCAATGCCCCAACGCCCATGAAGATGATGAGCGGGAAATAGCCGGTGGCGATCCCGGCTTGATAAATGAAATAGATGACGCCGCCCGGTTCGTTGATGCCGGCCAAGGGCACATTGCTGAGAATGCAGCCGAAACCGATGGTTACCAGAAGCAGCGGTTCGAATTTTCGGCGGATGCCGAGGTAGAGCAGCAGAAAGCCGATTCCGATCATCAGCAGGCGACCGATGCCCAGGGTCCAACTATCTCCAGTTCGCTCTACGAAGGCGGAGATGCCGGTCGATTCCCAGAGCTTCTTGAAGAGTTCGCCGATCGGCGGCAGGCACTCGGCGTGATCTGCGGACTCCGCAACCGCAGAGATCTGAGCTGTAACCCCACCGGCATCGCCTTCACCGGCAGCCGAATGAAACGGCAGCCACAGGAAAAAAGCACAGATGACAACACGAAAGCAATTTGATCCCATAGGAATATCTATGTCCGCGATGTTTTCACAAGGGCCAAACATGTTGACCATAGTGATCCGTCAGCCGACGGATTGCATGACTCTGACGTAAAGGCATTAAGGAACACAAAGGGACGAATAATTAGACTGGCCCGGATCGTTTTCGCCGGACAATAAATACTCCTCCTTGAGACCGAGATCCGGGTCTGTCAATAATTCTCCATTTCCTTCCTTTGCTTCTTTGCGCCAGAGTCCTGGCGAAGCCGGATAACTCCATTGAGGATGCATTGGCGCGGCGGGCCATTCGCGGGGCAGGTTTCTGATTAGTGCCTAAACTAGAACCGGCGATTGCCCGATTCGCGGCGGGGGCCCGCCGTTGCTCCAGCCTCAACCTCACGTCGGACGGCCCCCCTTGGAGCGTCGGCAGGCCTCCGCCGAGGGGTTTCCTCTCCAGCCACTAATTACTCATCGATGGTCAGCAGCACCTGCCCGGCCACCACGGTCTGCCCTTGCTCGACGGCGATGGAAGCGACGGTGCCGTCGCCGGGTGCCGCTACTTCGGTTTCCATCTTCATGGCCTCGAGCACCAGAAGGACATCGCCGGCCTTGACGGTATCGCCGACACCCACGTTCATTTTGTACACATTCGCCGGCAAACCGGCGATGACCTCGATGCCGCCGGCAGCCGGTGATGGCGCCGGGGCCGTGGGCGTGACGGAGCGGACCGCCCCACTGCCCGCCTCGACGGTGACGGCATAGGCACGGCCATCGACAGTGACCGTGTAATTGCTGGAGTCGCCGGGTGTGGCGACGGGCGCCGGGGGCGGCGTCGACGCCGCCTCTTCGTCGCTTACTTTGCGAACGTTGACGACGGCCTTCCCCAGGAGAAAATCCAACCCCTTGTTGCCACCCGGGGTAGCCAGAGCGCCGATGATGAAGCGATTTTCGTCGTTGATTTCCAGGTTTTCCTGCTCGAGGATCTCATCGGCTTTCGGAATTCCGGGATCCAGAATTTCCAGCGGATCGCCGTCGAACTTCGGCATTTCCAGCTGCTCTTCCGCGATCCGGGTGATTTCAGGATCAGGTTCCACGGGGGTGCGGCCGAAGTAGCCGAGCACCATCTTGCCGTAGCCGTCGGATATCTTTTCCCACGGGCCCTGAGTGACATTGGCGTAGGCCTGCTGAAAATAGAATTGCGACACGGGGGTCACTGAAGTGCCGAATCCGCCTTTGGCTATGCATCGGCTCATTTCTGCGATGACCTGATCGTACAGGTGCAGGGTACCGGTGTCGCGCATCATCATGGTGTTGGCCGTCAGCGCGCCTCCGGGCATGGGGGAGAGTATGACTTCCGAGGAAACCTTCAAGGCTTCCGGCGGAAAGAAATAGTCCGCCATGCATTCCTTGAACACGGCGTTTGCCTCGAGGACGTTGTTGACGTCGATATCGAGTGTGAAATCGGTTCCCTTCAAGGCGTGCCACATGGACAGGAGGTCGGGCTGCGAGGTGCCGCCGGACACCGGCGGACGGGCCAGGCAGATGCCGTCGCAACCCGCCTCGATCGCCGCTTTGTACTGGGTGACACCGGTACCGGCCGTCTCGTGAGTGTGGGCCCAGATGATGACGTCGTCGCCGAGCAATTGACGGGCTGCCCGGACGGTGTCGTAGACCTTGCCGGGGCTGCACGTACCCGAAGCGTCCTTGTAGCAAACGGAGTCAAACGGCAGGCCCGACTCGAGAATGCCGCGCAGCCGATCCGTGTAAAACGGGACATCGTGTGCGCCTTCGCAGCCGGGCGGCAGATCCATCATGGTGACGACAACCTGGTGATGCAGACCCGCGTCGGCAATGCATTGTGCCGAGTACTCGAGATTTCGAACGTCGTTCAAGGCATCGAAGTTGCGAATGTGCGTGATGCCGTGCCTAGCAAACATCCTGGCGTGCAGATCGATCATATCCCTGGGCTGGGCCGAGAGTGCAACGACATTGATACCCCGCGCCAGAGTCTGCAGGCTCACGTCCGGGCCAGCGGCGACGCGGAACCGGTCCATCATGTCGAAGGCTGATTCGCCGCAGTACATGAACAGACTCTGGAAGCGGGCGCCGCCGCCGGCCTCGAAGTGGTTAATCCCGGCGGCCACGGCCGCCTCGACCGCCGGAAGAAAGTCCGCCGTCAATACGCGAGCCCCGAAAACGGATTGAAAGCCGTCACGGAAAGACGTATCCTGAAACAAAATCTTTTTCATTTGAATCCTTTGCGTCGCTACGTCTTGATCTCCGCCGGGCCCGCCTCGGTGGACAGGCTGGCACAACGGGGCTGGTTGAACTTGTATAACACGGATCGGTGCCTCAGCGCCGGGCGCGATGGGTGGCAACAGCGGCGCTGATAACGGCGATAAGTGTGCGGCCGTCACCGGTGTCTGCCGCCGGCTGTTGGCGCCGGGCCGCCGCAGCTTGCTGTTCGGCTTCGAGTTCCAGCATTTCGGTGGTCGTGAACGGCGCCAGCAAGCGGGCCATCACCTTGATGGCCAACAACAGCAGCGTCAGAAATACGAAGACCGTCCCCATGCCGAGGACAATCAGTTTGAGACCCTCAGTAATCATTACTCAGCCTTGCCAATGCAATAGAGATGCTCGAGCCCGCGAAGATACAGGCGATTGCCGATGAAGACCGGGGAGCTGCGGTACCCTTCGAGCCGGTTACGTGCGATTTCGTTATACTCCCGACCGGGTTTGATAACGGCCGTTATTCCCTCCGTACAACCGATGAAAATGTAGTTGCCCGCCAGGGTCACACTCGGGTAAACACTGTTGATGTCGCTGCCGAATCCCATTGCCTGTTGGTAAACGAGCTTACCGTCATCGGCATCCAGCACACTGAATTTACCCTCGCGCGAAGCCGCGTAGATCAACCCGTTGTGAACGACGGATGAGGCATAGTGCCGGCTGCCTTTTATTTTCGCCTGCCAAAGAGGTTTTGTCACGAAATTATCGGTCACCGTTTGCGGCAGTTGTACGGCCGTCGAGAGGTTCTCGATGAAATAGGCAATCCCGTTCTCGATGACCGGCGTTGCGTAACTCAGTTTACCGATGTCCGATGCCAGTTTCTTGCCGTCGGCGGCGCGAATGACATCACCGGAAAACGGAATGATGACGATACCGACATCGCCAATCCTGGCTGGGGCCGGCGAACCCCATTGGCTGGCGGACTCGGCGCGCCACAGGTCCTTGCCGGTCTCGACGTCCAGAGCAAAAACATCGAGGACATGTACGACCAGTCGATTGTCGACCAGGCTTGGCGAGGCGCAGTGGCCCCAGAGGTGCGTCGGCTTCTGTACAAACCGGATCCACCGGCGCTTGCCATCGAGATCGTAGCAGGCGGCAATGCCATTACCGAAGAGGACGAAGACGCGGCTGCCGTCGCTAACCGGTGTCGGGCTGGTGTAGCCGTTGTTGTCGTGAGTGCCGGGCACGTCGCCGGGATTCTCGGGGTGCACGGCCTCCGGCGCTTTCTGCAGATCTTCGTATGTGTTAGTTCGCTGCCAAAGGATCTTGCCGTTGCCGGCATTGACGCAGATCAGTGTCGAGGGCTCGCTGCACACAAAAATGCGGTTGCCAACAATGACCGGCGTCGCGTTGGAAAATGTCGGTAATTTCCTCTTCCAAACGACGTTCTCCGATTTTGACCAGGTGGTCGGCGGATCAGCGTCGGGATAACGCCCCGTACCGTCCGTGCGCCAGCCGACAATTGCCGCCGTCGCCGGCAGCCCGAGGACAATGAGCGCGATTAGAGAGATGTGCTGGATGAGTTTTGCCATGATCCGGCCTCTGAGATGAAGTAATGAGAGATGATGGTCGATGGATGATGCAGACATCATAATTCTGTACTGGCCATGCTACCAAAAACTGGACATCTTGAATCCGTCAGCCAACGGACACTGAGACACGGAGCGGAGATCATTGAATTTGCCGTCGGGAAACCTTTGAACAGCGGCATCAACCCATTGACGACGCGCTCTATCGGGCATCGACAATTACCAACAGCAAATTCAATGATACGATTTTTCGGGAGGGGATAAGGAGTCTTTGGGAGACGCACTGTAATTGTCGAGCGTCCGCTCTCCATGTTCACTCCATCGTACTCCCGATAACGTCTACCACCGAATTTTCGTCGGCGTTTTGTCCGTGCTTGTCAACGCCGAAAATAAAATGTCGCCGCATCGGACATGGACGAAACGCCGACGAAACTTCGATGGTCTCCAACTCCGTGCCTCTGGTGGCCTCCGTGGTTGAAAATATCCGATTCTCGTGCAACAGAGATTGATTCACAATAATTTTCCATTTTCTTCCTTTGCGTATCTTTGCGTCTTAGCGCCTTTGCGTCAAGGTCATGCAACAGGTCGCCACGGCGGCAGCCAGCGTTTGTAGTTGAGTGATTTGTGATGTCAGACGTTACCTAAGGCGAAAACATACACGCCGACTCGGAATAATCAACGGGTCTCGACGCGGACATTCGCCTCGGAGAGGGTATGAGACCGCCGGTACGCGGTGACGTTTAAATGGACCCGTGTAGCCGCGTTAGAAACGGGAGTCGGCGCGATTACCAGGCATGGGATTTATGAATATCTGCAACTCGCCAAATCCAGTAGGGTGCGGTACCTTAAGTGGCTGACCTATTCCCGAAACACTGCCCGGAACTGGCTGACACCCATATCT
>CAUZRT010000219.1:0-5815 GCA_963582235.1 Lentisphaeria bacterium | reverse complement strand
CTCGTCGTGTCCTGGGAGAAACCCCAATTTAACACGGATTTTCCCGTACGGGCTATCGATGTCGATAAATCTCCGATCAAGGACACGTCGCCGGGCCGTATGCCAGCGCACGCCGAACGTCGTCGTTTCGCGCAGTATCATCTCGACAAGACGCTCACGGTTGCATTCCGCGGCCATTGCCTGCAGCATCATGCCCTGGCGGCCCTTCTTCATCAGACACGGAAAAACCGAGACGTCCACGGCGCCGGCGGCCAGCAGCATTGGGAGTAAATGTGTCAAGCGGTCGCCCGGCATATCGTCGATATTGCATTCGATCATCACAACGTCCGTCGGCGTCCCCCCCCTGGCTTCGTCGTTCGTCCACTGATCCGCCGATGTTTCCAGGAGCATCACCTGCAGGACATTCGCCTGCCCGGGAAGGTCACGATGCCCGGCGCCGTACCCCGTGGCAAGCAACCGTCCGTCGAGGGGCTCACCATAGCTGTCGGCGAGCGCACAAATCAGCGCCGCGCCGGTCGGCGTTGTCAGTTCACCCGGCGCCGAGCCGATGGTCGTCGGCACGCCACGCAGGAGCTCGGCCACCGCC
Source organism: Lentisphaeria bacterium (assembly GCA_963582235.1). GTDB lineage: Bacteria > Verrucomicrobiota > Lentisphaeria > JABSQK01 > CAJWLW01 > CAUZRT01. The sequence continues at coordinate 5,229 of CAUZRT010000219.1, read as the reverse complement.
GGCACCGGCACCGGCATGGTGCCGTGCGCGCATTTCACCGTGCCGCTACCGACGGCAACGGGGCCGCAGACAATCCGGTCCACCTCGAGAATGTCCATGGCAATGCATGCCCCGGCAATGTCGGCAATCGAGTCGACGGCGCCGACTTCGTGAAAGTGTATCGTTTCGGGCGATTTCCGGTGAACTTTGGCCTCCGCCTCCGCCAGGCATTGAAAGGTGCGGATGGCCCGTTGCCTGGCGGATGCCGCCATCTCCGTACGATTGAGGATATCAAGAATCTCGGCGGGTGTCCGGCCGTGATCGGCGTCGCCACCGGGCGCGTCCGTGGCGTCGGCGTCGGCATTTGATACAGTATGTTTGTCGTTTTCCGCGGTGATTTGAGCGCCGGCGCAGGAAACGGTGAAGCGTCGTGCGCCGATGCCATGGCGCATGACCGAGTCGATAGCCACATCCCAGTCGGCGGCCAGCAGCGGGAGACTCAAGAGCTCTTCACGAAAACAGTCAGCATCGATACCCAGATCGAGCAGGGCAGCAACCAGCATATCGCCCGCGATGCCGGAGAAGGGATTCAAATACAGCGTTTTCATGACGGTAGTACTGTAATTTTGCTGCGCAAAATTAAAACCATCGGCTTTGCCGGTGAGACTCGAAAAGGCTCTGCCGTGTTCAGCATAACTTGGAAAGGTGTACAGTCCACCGAGGAAGCCCCTGGCGAGGGCAACCACGGAGTACCGACTCATGAAGGACTGACAAAGCCTATCACATACCAAGCGGGATTTCAACTAGCACATTGTGATCGTGCCGAAGTCCCGTCAGAAGTTCATTGTCACATTCCGCCACGGCGGGAGAAGGTCCAGCTTGTGCGGGACGTACTGCGCGTTGTCGTAAGGATACCGTGGTCGCGGAGCCGCATAACCATATCGTGTCTTGCATCGCCGGGCTCCTGTGCTAATGTAACTATTATATAATCTCGATTCGATTCAGACCATCGAAATTCAATTTATGTCTTCGGGGCAAGGTGATTCCCGCTTTGCTGGGGAAATTCCTGACCGGCGGTCACAGCCCGCGACTCCGGCGCCTATACGGTGCCGGACCGAGATGGTGAAATTCCATCGCCGACAGTATAGTCTGGATGGGAGAAGACACATGTTGGACACGCTGGTTCGGAAGACGCGCGGTCTGTTTTCCGGATCGGTCGACCCTGTCATTGCGATCGGATTTGCGGCTTGAGCCCGCGAGATTGATCGCCGGCGGGGATGTCGGCCGAGTCACAGCCTGCCGGCTTTCAGTGAGCGGGCGAATAGCCTGCGTCAGCGAACCGGTTCGCTCATCCAGAGCGGTGTCCACATCTTTTTCTACGCTCCTCGAAGATACTGTTTGAGGAGCTTGTTTTTGCCATGAAGAACGACCCGGAATGCCTGATCGAGCACGGCGGCACCGTAAAGATGCCGAGCCGCTATGCAGACCGCGACTTTGATCTTCATTGTTATATCTCAACCGTCGATCGCGGTGAAAACATCGCCCTTGTATTCGGAGATATTGGCGATGGCGAGGATGTCCTGGTGCGTGTACATAGTGAGTGTCTCACCGGCGACGTTTTTCACTCCGCCCGCTGCGACTGCGGCGATCAGTTGGAAAAAGCCATGCAGGCGGTTGTCGGCGCCGGGCGCGGCATCATGGTTTACCTGCGTCAGGAGGGACGGGGGATCGGCCTGATCAACAAGATCAAGGCGTACGACCTGCAGGATCGGTGCGGCCTGGATACGGTCGATGCGAATATTGAACTGGGGTTTCCGCCCGACAACCGGGATTACCGGGTCGCCGGACAGATTCTGTTGGATCTGGGTGTGAAGAGCCTTCGCCTGATGACCAACAACCCGAAGAAAATTGCCGGTATCTTGGCCTGCGGGATTCCGGTAAACGAGCGGATACCCCATGTCGTGCCGCCGCGCGACGACAATCGAGACTATCTGCTGACCAAGCAGGAGAAGCTCGGTCATTTTCTGGAAATCGAATGAAATGGCCGCCGGCAGTCGATCCGCTGGTGGCGGGGAAATTCATGCCGAGAACGAGTGAAGCCGGGATCACTGGTCCCGTACTATGTTGACCATGGCAATCCGTCAGCCGGCGTATTGCATGACTTTGCGTTAAGAGCCCCGGCGAAGCCGGTTAAGTCCACGCCCATTCGCTGACGAGCGGGACTGCGGGAGTACGGCGATTTCCTGAAACTTAATCGGCCTCGTCCTTCGTCCTCGATTACGCGACGGTTCGAGGACGAGGACGATTAAGTTCCCGTACGGCCAAAACTGGCCGCGCCGGAACCTCGCTGAATGCCAAACCCCGAGTATCACGTGATCCGCGTCGGCACGCCACATGAATCCCGTTCCACCGTGATCTTGCATGCGGGATGGAATGTGATCCGTCGGCTGACGGATGGCGGAACACTCCCCATTCCCCATACCTACCGTCGGCGATCAACCATGAAAGATAAGCAGCCCGGAAGGATATTCAAAGGAAGCATGATTGCCGGCAATCTGCGCTTCGGCATTGTCTGCGCCCGATTCAACGAGACATTTGTCTCGAAACTTCTCGAGGGTGCTTTGGATGCTATTGTTCGCCACGGCGGCCGCGGGGAGAATATTGCCGTTGCCTGGGTGCCCGGGTTCTTCGAGATTCCGTTTATCGCCGTTGGGCGTCGTCATACAGGGAGCGACGCCCCATGCCGAATTCATCAACCAGCAGGCCTCCAGCGGATTGGGCGCCATCAGCCGCGACATGGGTGTGCCGGTCATTTGCGGCATCGTGACCGCGGATAATCTTGAACAGGCATTGAAGTGCGGCGGCACCCGGCGCGGCGTTGCGCCGGCCGATGCCGCCATCGAAATGGCCAATCTGGTCAAGGAAATGGCATAATCTTCCAACCCGATCTCCCATGTCCCTGCCGTTACGCCGAATATCGCGCGAATGGGCGCTACAGCTGCTGTATCAGCTGGATCTGAGTCATGCGGAGCCGTCGGCCGCGACATTTCTCGACTTCTGGTCTCAGCTCGAGGAAACTGGGGTTACATTGTCAAAGCGCGAATGGCGCAAGACCCGGGGCCTGGCGGAGGCTATTGTCGGCGGGGTCCACGCAAACATCGAGCACATTGACGGCCGGGTCGCCGCCCATGCCGAGAATTGGAGTCTCGAGCGCATCACGGCGGTCGATCGCAACATCATGCGGATGGCCGTCTACGAGCTGTTGTTCTGTGACGAAATACCGGCGCCGGTCAGTCTCAACGAAGCCATCGAGATCGCCAAAGCCTTTGGCTCTGACGATTCCGGCGCCTTCGTCAACGGTATACTGGACAAGATCAATTCGGAAATGTGATGAATTGGCAAGGCTATGGCGACATTATTAGACAGATTTAAAAAGGGGCTGCAGCGCACGACGACGTCGCTCGTGCGCAATGTGCAGAGTATTGTCACGGATAAGCAGGAGTGGACGGACGAGACCTATGATCGGCTCGAGGCCGCCTTGATCGGCTCGGATCTCGGTGTCACCGTGGCCACCCGGTTGGTGGACAAGATCCGCGACCGCTATCAGCGCGGTGTTATCAAGACCGGCGCTGACATCATAGCCGTGGCCCGGGACGAAGTCGGCGGCATCCTGGGGAACGGCAACGGCCGTATGAATCATCCCGATGCCGGGCCCATGGTAATTCTGTTGGTCGGCGTCAACGGCAGCGGCAAGACCACCAGCGCCGGCAAGCTTGCGCACCTGTGGAAGAAGGACAGCAGGAGCGTCATGCTGGGGGCCTGCGACACGTTCCGGGCAGCTGCCACCGAGCAGATCAAAATTTGGGGTGAGCGGATCGATTGTCCGGTTATTTCCGGACAGCACGGCGCCGATGCCGCGGCCGTTGCCTTCGACGCCGTCAGCGCCGCCAAGTCACGGAACATCGACGTTCTCCTCATCGACACAGCCGGACGGCAGCACACCCGCACCGGACTCATGGATGAATTGGCAAAGGTGCATCGGACCATCGGCAAGAACTGCCCGGGCGCGCCGCACGAAGTCTGGCTGGTGGTCGACGGTTCGACCGGGACGAATGCCCTGATTCAGGCGCGCGAGTTCGGTCGCGTGGTCAATGTCACCGGACTCTGCCTGACAAAACTGGACGGCTCCAGCAAGGGCGGGGTGGTGGTGGCGATTCACGAGGAGCTGTCGTTGCCCATCCGCTTTGTCGGCCTCGGCGAGGGGCCCGACGACCTTCAGGCGTTCGATGCGCAGCTCTTCGCCGAAGCGCTCTTCAGCGAGTGATTCACAACCGCAGATTTCGTCCCTCACTTCTCCGTCGAGACGACGATGCCGCGCATGGTGACGTTCTGGCAAAAGAGAAAAATGACGAACGTTCGGAATGGCTACCAGCAGCAGTGACGCATAACGCTTGTTCGCTGCGTCAATAAGGGCGCTGATTGCAGGCAGAATCAATGTCGGAGGCCGTGCCCTCGCGGGCGATGGCAATGGACAGCCGAGAGCAAGATAATGACCTGCTCGACGAGCGTTTGGGACGAGCATTCATGGCGCGCCAAAGCAGACCGGAATTTCAGCCACCCGCGGGACGCGCGCGGCGTCTGATTGGTCAAATTAGCGACGCCTTGCACCGGGCCGCCGCCGCTCCCATTCTCGATCAGAAGCTATCTCAACGCCCGGCTGGATCCCCTTAACTTATGGTGTCATAAGCTATTATTTACCTGAACGGAAAACCTGTTCACTTATCCCAGTATGTGATCGCCATCAACTTTTTCTTGACGATTTCTTTCGGGCCGTAGAGGGCATCACTATCAAGCCCGGATTCTATGGATATGGGGTCGCCGATAATCAATTCGCAGCGTGAAAAAGGCTTTGGAATCTGGGTTCGGTCCCAGCCCCTCAGTTGCCAATGGCTGCGCGCGTTCAGGGAGATGGGAATAATGGCAACTCCGGTCTGCGCGGCCAGCCAGCAGACACTGCTCTTCATCTCGTAGCGCGGGCCGAGCGGTCCATCCGGTGTGATGACAACAGTGCCACCGTCATCGATGAGGCATTTCATCTCCTTCAGGGCCTTTGCACCGCCGCGGCTGCTGGAGCCACGGACCGCTTCGAGGCCGAACTCGCGAAGCAAGTCGGCGATGTAGTTGCCGTCGCGGGAGCGGCTGATGAGAACAGTGATCTGTTCGCATTGATGCCGCGGAAAGATGCCGGGC
>CAUZRT010000218.1:0-5832 GCA_963582235.1 Lentisphaeria bacterium | reverse complement strand
GATGATGTCGTCGATATAGGTAAAGTCCCGCTTCATCCGTCCTTGATTGAAGACGGGTATGGCGTCACCGCGCAGGATCTTTTCCGCAAAGATCCACATGCCCATATCCGGGCGTCCCCAGGGGCCGTACACAGTGAAGAATCTCAGGCCGATTGTCTGAAAATTATAGAGGTGGCTATAGCAATGTGCCATCAATTCGTTCGCCTTCTTCGTCGCCCCGTACAGGCTGACGGGCACATCGACCCGGTCCGTTTCGGCGAACGGCAGCTTTTCCGTCTTGCCGTAGACGCTCGAACTCGAAGCATAGACGAGCCGGCGTACCTCGTGATGGCGGCAGCACTCGAGAATGCCCAGAAAACCCTCGATATTCGATCGCTGGTAGGTGAACGGAAAGCGTAGACTGTGACGCACAGCCGCCTGCGCCGCCAAGTTGCACACGAGGGTAGGTCGGTGTTCCTGAAACGCCCGCTGAAGGGCGCCGAGATCGGCCAGGTCGCCTTCGATATCGATGTAGCGGTCGCCGAATGCCTTCAAAATTTCAACACGGGACCGCTTGATCGATACTGGATAGTAATCATTCAGGTTATCGAAACCGAGGATCGTGTGGTCGCCGTCGTCGAGCAGCCGACGGGCGAGATGGAAGCCGATAAACCCAGCCGTACCGGTAATCAGTATTGAATCGCTCATGTTCCGAGTCGCCCTGAATTTGCACTGTCCGGGTTGACGGATCTTGCACTAACGACCGTCAATGTATCCGGCACTGAAAGGTATGTCTATCGGCTGTGTGGCGGAACCCGGGTATTTCCCCATATAGCGCATACTTTAGCATCTCGTTCTCCCAGGCGATAAGTGGCGAATTCGGGTGTTGAGTAGCGGACCTACAGTCCGCCGGCTGGCGGATCCTCGTCCTCAGTCCCGATCCGCAAGAGCCGGGACGGTCCTCGTCCTCGTCCTCGTCCTCGATTCCGCTTGCGTCCCTTCACGGCCGGAGTTCGCGCTCACGTGCTCCGAGGACGAGGACGATTCCAGACGTCGAACCTCAGTGTCCGCAGCTGCCGGTCCTTGCAGATGAGGACGCGGAAAAGGGTACCCACGGAAACAAAGGCCAACGTGCCAGACCGTCAATGCCGAATTGTACAATAAACAAGTATGACCGGGCGTATCGATTCTCCATTTAGGCGTCGCGATGACGAATCTCTTCCGTCGCCAGCAGCACGGATGCGGCGAGGCGTCTGACAAAATCATTCGGGCGCCGGATTTCCAGATAGTGTAAGAGAAAGCGCAGCTGATCCGACCGCGTCGAGATCCCCCGTGTCGCCGTATAGTTCAACGCTGCGAGATCCAGGACCAGCCAACGCCGATGACGGAATCCAGAGCGCTTGACACGCCGCAGATCGATCAACACGAAGTCATGATTGATCGGATCCGATTCGTGTACGAATACGTGGCAGAGACAAAGATCATTATGACAAAATCCGGCACGGTGAAGGCGCCGCACCAATCCCGTCAGCTTTGCGATCAACGCCATCTTAAGTTCCACATCCGTCCGTGACAGGGGTCCCCGAAATCGTCTTCGGCAGAAATCGTCAAGCGGAATGCCGCCCGCTATTGCCTGCGTCATGATAAAGCTGCACGGTTCATCCCGGACACGTCCGGCGCCGGCAGCAACCGGCTTCGGGCAGGGGATCCCGGCTGCCGTCAGCCGTTTGATGGTCTTCCATTCCTGCGTACCGGCGGAGGGGGCGACGGGCGAAGGGGGACGATGGCGCTTCAGATAGAAGGTGCTGCCGTCCATCTCCAGCCGATCCGTCAGACATCCCGGTACATCACCCATGGCGCCGCCGCCGGCAACAGCCATAACCCCTTCCAGAGATTCCAACCCCGCCGCCGTCAAAAGTGCCTCGAATGCCGGGTTGATGATGAACATGGAAGAAGAATGGTGAATGGTGGAATGATGGAGTGATGATGACCTGTGGCATCGCTTTCGCACAAGTCGATGGATGATGGTCAAAGCGTAAGCGGTTGCACGTTCTCCTCTACCATTTCATTATTCCGTTCCGAACACTCGCTCTAATCGTTCGAGCACGTCGTCGACCCGGATCAGGGCCATGGCTTCTTTAGTATGAACGCGTGTGCCCCAGGCGATGGATTCAGAATGGGTATCGAGAAACTTGCTGACCGCTTGCGGATAACGATTAACAACAAGATCCATGTTCTTATACGGACCGGACAACTCGGGGGGCGCCACGGCATAGAGTCCGACGATCGGTGTACCGACGGCTGTCGCTATGTGCACCGGGCCGGTATCGGGCGCTAGCAGGCAGTCGGCCCGTTTCAGCAATGCCGCCAACTGCTTCGGCGTTGTGCGGCCCGCAAGGCTGGCAATGCCGTTGCCGGCGCCGGCGGCGATCTCGTTGACAAGACTCAATTCCTCCTGGGCGCCGCCGCCGCTCAAAACAACCCGCAAGTCCCACCGTTTTCGCGCCGATTTGATGGCGTCGATATATCGTGACGGCAGCCAGTTTCGCTCCGGCTTGCTGGCACTCGGATGAACGACGAGGCATCGCTGGCCGCCGGAGATCTGTTCTTCGGCCCAGGCGTCATCGGCTTCGCCAATCGGAAGTTCCCACGAGACACTTTCGTCTTCGATCCCGAGTTCCGTTGCAAATGAAAGAAAGCTGTCGAGGAGATGGTCGCGGGAAAATGGGATGCGTCTGTTCGTAAACAGCCATTGCCCGTCATGCGCCCGTTGCCGATCGAAGCCGATTTTGAGCGGTGCCCGGATCATCGGGATCAAAAGATTGGCGCGGAAACTGGCCTGCATGGCCAGCAGCACGTCGAACCGGCGTGCCCTGAGTTGTCGTTTCGCTTTAACAATGTCACTGAGTGAACGGGGCTTCGGCAAGACCTCGAATTCGATACCCCCCAGGCCGCTCAGCAATTGATGTGCCGGCTCGGTAGTGATCCACGTAATGCGCGCTCCGGGAAGCGCACGCTGCAGCCGGCGCACTGTCGGCAGAACAAGCGTCACATCACCAAGAGCCGACAGGCGCAAGACGGCGATGGAATCGATTGCAGAGGACATGTGGCTTGGCGCGGGGTTCCAGCACGCTGATGTGTGGCTGCAAGAAACGCGTAGAACGGCGAGGCAAGAGCAGGCGGTTTATGCAAGGCACTATTGATTTTTTATCGTAGCCCGGGGTCCAGTTGTCATATTGATACCTTGTGTTGGCTGCAACACCTCACTATCAATATAATCTATTCGGTTGCACCCTCAAATCGATTCGGCCGTCGACACCGGTCAATCGGGAATCAGCGGGAGATGTGATTTTCACCGAGTGACCCGACTAAAAAATGTGATGTCACCTCGTTAGTTGTTGCAGAGAAACAACTTCACGTCTCCCGACGGGTGGATTATTCACGATACGTAAAAGATCTAGGTGAGTGCTAATTCTCGATTTCTCACCTGTGAGCTTTACAGCCGCGATTAACTATTCAGGTGGACGGTGGAGGGAGAAACAGGTCCAACGTACGTCGCACGCTCACTGAGATCACCTTTGCAAACATCGCGTTCGACGGTGGAACTCGGTCTTGATCCTTCCACCTCCCACCGGAATAGTTTCAGCCGTGCATAGAATGATTTGGAACAAAAAAGAGCCGAGGCGTAAAAAACCTCGGCTCTGCCTGATTCGGGTTGAAATTTGCGGTCGGCTTCGATTGCGGACTCCCGTACCTCAGAAGCTCCGCGCCTCGTTTCATATCTCTAATCCTCGGAACTGCTCTCGTCGGAATCGCCCTCGCTGTCACTGTCCTCATCATCGTCGGTAATCGGCGTCGCACAGATAATCACACCGGCGGCGGTGGCAGGTCAAATAAATGTTGCCGTTACGGGCAACAGCCACATCGGTGGGCTCGGGATCGCCGAAATGGACGACTTCGATTGCCATCGACGCGAGATCGATTCTGTTAACCCGGTTTTCGCCGCCGTCGGTGCCGAATACGCCCGGCGTCGGCACTTCGGTGAGGTATGAGGGTCTCGCACCTGTGATGCAGGGCGAGACCTACGGGTTCGTCCAGTCTGTCGAAGAGCAGCGAGATGACGCCGGCCGCCGGACGCCTGAGAATGACGCCCGTGGTCTTGTGCGTTTGCCAAAACAGAGAAGCTCGGGTATAGTCCTCGTTTCTTTACCTATTCGGTAACGTCATTCATATGAAATCCCTTCTCGCCACCTTTGCCACGACGATTATTTTTGTCACTCATCTCCGGGCCGAGACCGCGCCGCTGTCGTCCGGCCCGCCGCCGTTCAAGCCCGGCGAGAAGCTGGTCTACCGCCTGTCATGGGGTTGCGTTCCGGCAGGTACTGCCGTCTTCGAAGTCCTCCCGATCGAGACCCTCAACGGCGTGCCGTCCTATCATTTTGTCATGACGGCACGGACGAATCGTGTGGTCGACGCAATTTACAAGGTGCGTGACCGCATCGATGGGTTTGCCACCCTACCCATGACACGATCGCTTCTGTACAGGAAAAAGCAGGAAGAAGGCCGGCATAAGCGGGATATTGAGGTCACCTTCGATTGGCAACAGAAGGTGACCCAGTACTCCAATCGCGGCAAGAAAAGCAATCCGGTTGCATTGAAGGCGGGAACGTTTGATCCGCTGTCGTCGTTCTATGCATTTCGGTGTCATGATATCGACGGCCGCGAGAGCGTTCACTTACCGGTGACGGACGGCAAACGATCGATCGACGGCCAGGTTCGGATCATCAAGAAAGAGCGCGTCAAAACGCCGCTTGGGACCTACACAGCACACCTCGTCGAGCCGGAAATGAACGATGTGGGCGGGGTCTTCAAGAAAAGGAAGAACGCCAGAGTTCGCATTTGGTTCTCCGATGATGCCGGTCGTATTCCCGTAAAATTCTCCAGCAAGGTTGCCGTCGGCAGCTTTTACGGGGAACTGATCGGCGCCGAAAACGTGGCGTCGGAACGAGCGAAAAAACTGGCCCGCCGGACCGAGGCAGTGACCCCGGGAACCACGAACGAGCGACGGTAGTGCGACCGGTGGCAGATCGGACCCCAACCAGGCCTAAGTTTTCGTCCTCTACTCCTCATATCGCGTCCAGTCCGCGACGAAGCGCAGCCATTGCTCGAGCAGCGTTCGGTAATCGTTATCGGGAAGTTCACCGATGGCGGCCAAGGCCTCTCCGATCATGGTATCGATCCTGGTCTCCAGATCGGCGACCACCCCGCACTTCCGGAGTAGCTGCTGCACGCGCCGAAAATCGTCGTCGGCAATGCCCGCCTTGCCTATCTGCGCCTGCAGGAATGCGCGGTCGGTGTCCTCGAGGCGCTCGAGGGCCGAGATGATCAATAGGGTTCGCTTCCCTTGCTCGAGATCGGATCCGACCGGTTTGCCAAGTTGCTCTTCATCGCCGAACATCCCGATCAAATCGTCACGAATCTGAAACGCGACGCCGGCTTTCTCCGCCATATCGCCCAGCCGTCGGACCGTCGAATTGCCGGGATCGTCGACTCCCAGTCCGATCATCGCCCCGGACTCGGCCGCGAAGCGCAGCAGCAGACCGGTCTTCAGCGTCAGCATTCCCAATATGTCGGTGCTGCTGATGGCCGCGAACGGCAGCTGTTCAAAGGCCACGTCGAGCGCCTCGCCGCTGATCAGACCCGGATTGACAACGCCGTTCAGCCGCCGCAAAATGGCAATGGCGACATCGCCCGGCAGACCGTCGTCGACACCACTCAAAATCAATTGGTTTGACCATCCCTGCTGAATGTCCCCCGCGAGAATTGCGAAGTTGACGCCCAATGCTTTTGCGG
>CAUZRT010000217.1:0-5916 GCA_963582235.1 Lentisphaeria bacterium | reverse complement strand
CCGTTCCCGCGAGTCGGCGCGACGCTGCAGCGGCTCGCCGGTCCGTCGGCTGACGGACCGGCCTCCAGAGGGACGACTGCAATTTACCGGCCCCCCGAATACCTAAAACCCAGAACCAATTTTCACATAAGCCTCAGTACCATGTCGACGACAACAAATGCCGCGGACATTGCGGTCACCATGACGTCCCGGCAATTGCTCGATCGCGAGTATCTGAAAATCCGAAGCCTGATGCTCGAGACGGCCGCGTCTCTGGACCGAATCGAGCGAGGACTCGAAGCGGATGCCGCTTTGCACGATGCTCGATTTCAGAAGCTGCTTGAAGCGATTGCGATCTTGTCGAACCGCGGTACGAATCGTGCCGAAGAGGTTCAGGAGCTTTTTTCTCTGCCTGTTAATGGCTGAGCGCTCTGGGGAACGGTTGATTGTTGATCAATAGGAGCCAACGATGGACCGTTCGCCATTTCCCATCAACCATTCCCCATTAACCACATCCCTGCGATGGACATCATCGAACCGCACATTCACATGGTTTCGCGAACCACGGACGATTACGAACGTCTAGCTTTTGCAAAGGTCGTTGCCGTCTCGGAGCCCGCGTTCTGGCCGGGCTTCGACCGCTGTCATGTGCAGTCGTTTCTGGACTACTTCCGACAATTGACCGAATTCGAGCCGAATCGGGCCGCTACGTACGGTATTCAGCATTTCACGTGGATGTGCGTCAATGCCAAGGAGGCGGAGAACGTCGAGTTGTCCCGTGAAGTCATGACATTTATACCGGAGTTTCTGGAACGTCCGACTGTGCTCGGCGTCGGTGAGATCGGACTCAACAAGAATACGGTGAATGAGCTGCTGATCTTCGAGGAACACGTTGCCCTCGCCCTGCGCCTTGATCAGTTGATCCTCATCCACACACCCCATCTGGAAGACAAGAAGAAAGGAACACTCATGATTCTGGACGCGCTAAAAAACCACGGTGCCGATCCGCGTCGGGTACTCGTGGATCATGTCGAGGAGCACACCATCCGCCCTGTCCTCGACGCGGGGTTCTGGTGCGGCATGACCGTTTATCCGGTAACGAAGTGCTCACCGAAGCGTGCAGTGGACATGTTGGAAGGCTATGGATCCGAACGAATCATGATCAATTCCGCGGGGGACTGGGGGCCATCGAATCCGATGAATACGCACAAGACACTGATCGAGTTTCTCGCCCGTGGGCATGCGCGCGATAGCGCCGTCAAGGTATTTCACGACAATCCTTGCCGATTCTTCGGCCAATGCCCAAAATGGACGATCCTGCCGATTCTCCAATAGAGTTACAATGCCGGACAGCCGGCCAACATCTCCTCCGTCACGTCAATGATCTCGCCGTCCCGTTCGATTGCCCGTTCCATGCGGTGGAAAACTCGGCTGCGGGCATTGCTCTTCAGATGTTCCAGATCTCCGATGATGACCATCTCGCGGCGTGTGCGTGTATGCGCGACATTAATGCGGTTCGGGTCGTCGACGAATCCGATTCCAGTTTCCGGACCACTGCGGACATAGCAGGTAATGACGGCGTCGCTTTCGCCCCCCTGAAAACTGTCGACCGTCGCCACGCGGTTGCCTAGAAACCATCGCCATTCGTCCTCCGAGATATCGACGCGACCGGCGCGCAGTCCCGACGCCTCCGATTTCAGGCTGCTTTGAATCAGTTTCACCTGTCGGCGATAAGGGACGATGATGCTGATTTCACGCAGCGGAAATCGTTTCATCAGTTCGCTGAGTGCATACAGGCATAACTGTGCTTCGAGTCTGTTTTCGAGGCCCGGACGCGCGCCTTCGATAATGAGGCGCTCTCGACGCAAGTCCGGTCGGAGACTGCTCGTCCGATAGAACCGCAGCGTCGACGGCGGATATTTTCGCCGGCGCGCCTCGTAGTCGAGCCGATAGTAATCGGCCTGGTCGCACGCGCGGACCTGAGCGTTGTAAAATAGGGTCGAGGAGAAGCGCATCAGTCGCGGATTCTGACAGCGGTGGGACAGGCGCAAAATGGTGACCGGGAATTGGCGTTGCACGATCAGCCATTCGAGGGCGCTTTGCTTCAATGTGGCCCACTGAGGATTCGTTGCCGGTCCATATTCTTTCAGCGTCTCGATCACCTCATTGGGCAGCGGAAATGGCGGCAGTTGCTGGTGGTCACCGAACAGCACGACGCGTTTCGCCCGTCGCGCACAAACGAGGAACTCATCCATACGCGCCATACCGGCTTCGTCGAAGATGATCACATCGAACAGACCGTTTTTTTCCAGGTCAGCGGCCAGCACATTGTCGCGGAGGATGGCGACATGGGTGCCGGCGTAGATTACGGCACTGGATTCTTTGCGCTTGCGTGCAAAAGCCTGAACGGCATCCGGATTGTTAATCCAGCACGCGGCGGCGATGTCTTCGGCAATGCGCTCGGCATCACGGCCAACGCGCAGCAGAGGCAGATCAACAATGCGGCGGCAAATGTTGTCGATGGCTGTATTTGACGGTGCAGTCAGAAGGACCCGGTGGTTGCGGGCGCTCATTTCGCGAATGACGTACTCGATAACGAACGTCTTGCCGGTGCCGGGCGGGCCCTGGATTGCCACCACACGGTTCCTTTCATGGCATGCATTGATCCACGCCTGCCGTTGATCCGGATCCAATTCCGACGGTTCGGCTGGAATGGTCAGGTTTTCAAATGTCGTGGGAACGACGGCGAGCATCGCGTCGACAGCTTCGCCGGAACTGTTTCGGTTGGCTGCGAAATCGACGACAAACGCGTTGAACAGTCCGGCCAGGAATCGATTCGGGCTGCCGCGCCTGCGGGCGAACATTCCGGTCGTTCCCGGTGAGGCGGCAACCGCATCCGGCCAACGCAGCCGGCCATACATGACACTGCGGTCGTAAAGATCTATTCGCAGCGTGGCGGCGGCACCGTCGTCGCCGCGGATGTGCACCTGAAGGCGATCGCCTTCGAGTACGGGCACCGTCGTCGGCACCGGAATTTTCACGGTGAATTCAGTCGGCGATGTTTGCTCGATAATTTCGGCGGCGGTAAGATCGAGAACGAAGGCCTCCTCCATATCGGCAACCGCATGGGTTGCCGCAGCTATGAATTCGAGGTCGGTCAGGATCGCCCAGCGGGTCTGTTGCGTAAGCCGTAGGGTCGATGGCCCCGGTCGGGTGAAGTCTTCCAGTTCTTCAGACGGCGTCTGGGCGGAGGAAACCGCATAGCTTCCGTCGAGCGGCAGGGTCAGTTGATTGCTGAGTTCGTCAATGGCCATATCCTCGGTCGCCTTGCCGACCATTCGTCTGATGGAGTCGAGCCGCAGCCGGTGCATCAACCGGATCGTCGATCCGGGATAATGTTCGGAGACACCGTCGAGGGCAGCCAGAAACGACGACTTGGTAAGGTTCAGCAGGTCCGTTGTCGGCTGGTGCAGCCGTAGGTACGCCAGGACATCATGAACGACCTCCAGGCGTTCGCCATAGCTCAATTCGTTATCCTTGAAAAGCTCGAGTGCACCCTCGATGATCTGTGCTTCACCGTCCGCGAATGTCAACAGGAATGTCTGTCGCGAGGCGTGCCCCTCGACTGCCAGGGTTGCGCATTCTTCCGGAAAGTCCCAGAGGACGCGTCCGACACTGTGTGTGTCGTCGGCCAGAACCAATTCCTGTTCGGCCATGCGGATGCCCGAATCGTGAATGACGAACGGACGCGGCCGGTGCGTTCCCTCCCAGTTCTCGAAGAATTTGCGGGAAACAACGAGTTCCGGTTGGATCTCCCAAATTCGTCGGCCTTCATTGAAGTATGCCTCGATCTTTTCGAGTTCGATTTCCATCCGTCCGTCTCTTGTCGTTGGTTCCGATGGTTGTGAACTTTACACCCGTGTAAACATATCGTCATGACGGTGGAAACATTGCATTTCCGAGACAGTGGATTAGTCCGGACTTGACACATCGGCTAACCGCGGGCTTCGTCCAGATACGCTCGAGTCGCTCCGCGCAGCAGCGCTTCGAAGCCGATGGCGATGAAGCGTGCGCCGCGGTCACGCCATTCCTGTGCGGCGGTGGCATTGGAGACCATGATGCCCAGCGCTTTGTCCGAACTTGTGACGACATCGACGATGCGATTCAACGCTTTCTGCACGCACGGGTGCTCGAGATTGCCCGGGGCACCGTACGAATGGGATAAGTCCGAGGGGCCGATAAAAACAACGTCGATCTCATCAACCGCAACGATATCCGGCAGGTTGTCGACGGCTTCAACCGTTTCCACCTGCACCGTGATCAAGAGCTCGCGATTGGCCCATTTGATGTACTCGGGTAGCGTGCAGAACTGGCCGTAGCCGCCGGCCCTGACAAAAGCGAGACCGCGGCTGCCCCGGGGATGGTATTTCACCGCCTCCACAACCAGCTCGGCATCGGCCCGGGAACTGACCCACGGCACAATCAGGCCGAGCGGACCCGCGTCGAGATATCGCAGGATGATATGCCGCTGATTCGTTGTCACCCGCACGATCGGCGTTGCATCATGCAGTTCGATGGCTCGGGTGATGTTCTCGCAATCGGCCGGATCCGCAGTCCCGTGCTCGCCGTCAATAACGATAAAATCCCATCCCTGGAGGCTCATAACTTCGAACAGGCCGGGCGCGGGGTGCCGGACGAAACAGCCGTACACCGCGTCGCCGGCTCGAAGTTTTGATTTCACTGCATTTGCTTTCATTCCTTACGCATTTGTTTTGAGGTCACAGGTGCTTAAATTGGGAGTTGCCGCGGAATTCGATAAACTACCACCGCCCGCTCGTCTTCGCCAGGGGTGACGCCACGCGGGGTGGCCACCATTGGATGGCCAATGACAATGCATTTAGTCCAGATCAATCACGCGGAACACGGGCGGCGTGTCGCCGCCGTCGATGATCGTCGTCTGCTGCCGCTGAAGGAGAGCAGGACGATTTACCATCTTGCGCAGTCCGCACTGGACAACGGTATCCCATTGAGCGATGCGGGGCAATCGGAGATCGATGAAGAATCCGCCATCGATTACGATGCAGTCTACGAGGGGAACGGCGAATGGCGGCTGCTCCCCTGTTTCGATCATCCCACGGAGCCGTCGCGCTGCCATGTTTCCGGGACGGGACTGACGCACAAGGGTAGCGCCATCAACCGTGAGGCCATGCACGAGGAGACGGCGGCGGACGTGACCGACAGTATGTGCATGTTTCAGTGGGGTCTGGAAGGCGGCAATCCGGCGCCCGGCGACATCGGAGTCCAGCCCGAGTGGTTTTACAAGGGCTATGGCAGCATACTTCGCGGGCACGCGGAGTTGCTGAACGTGCCCGATTTCGCCGAGGACGGCGGCGAGGAGCCGGAAATTGTCGGTCTGTATTTGATTGACATGGATGGCCGGCCGCGGCGTGTCGGTATGTCAACGGGCAACGAGTTTGCCGACCATGTCATGGAGAAGCGCAACTATCTTTACCTGGCACCTTCAAAATTGCGCCAGTGCGCCATTGGTCCCGAGTTGATTGTGGATCCGCCATTTGACGATATCCGGGGGACCGTCAAAATCGAACGGCAGGGTTCGACGGTGTGGTCCCAGGCAGTAGCCACCGGCGAAGCGAACATGTGCCACTCGCTTGCGAATATAGAATACCACCAGTTCAAGTACTCGGCCCATCGCCGACCCGGCGATGTTCACCTTCATTTTTACGGTGCCGATGCGTTTAGTTTCGGCGCCGGTCTGGCTCTTCAGGATGGTGACGTGATGGTTGTGCAATGGGACGGGTTCGGGCGGGCGCTTTGGAATCCGCTTCGTATGGATCGGCGCGAGCCCGACTACGGTGAAGTCCAGCCAGTGTGAGCCAGGAAACCGGCTGAGGCCGAATTCCCTGGCTCACACTGGCT